>NZ_JAAQWK010000009.1:0-285395 GCF_012985445.1 Pseudomonas sp. WS 5532 | reverse complement strand
TCCGGCCGTTTTACATTCAACGACGCGCTGTGCCTGAAGAATGCCTCCTCGTAAAACCGAGCAACCTCCCAAGGGGTTTTCTGTTCACGCGCCGCCCCCAGCATCAATTTGTCATCACCAAAATCAGCGTCCGATTGCAGGTGGCCGACATCCGTGATGTTCATCACGTGCCGCACACTGAAACCCTGCTCGCGTAACGTTTTGGCGAGCACATCCTCAAATATGTAGGTACGCATATTGCCGATGTGGGCGTAGTGATAAACCGTCGGCCCACACGCATAAAACCCCACGTTTTTCCCTGCAACCGGGACGAAGGGCATTAGCGTCTTACCCAGTGTGTTGAATAATTCCATGTGCCATCCCTAGGTTTCTTATTTCTGCCGGTGCGGGCTCACACCTTGATTCAGCCTGCCCGCGCCCTGCTACGGTCAATCTCCAGCCACTCACGAACAGACGCACGATCCCATGCCCGAAGTGCGTAATCTTTGAGTACATCAGGAACTGGATCATCACTATAAATAAGCCGATTCAACATGCCTGCAGCGTCAACATCGGCAATACACCACTCGCCCAGTAAAAACATCCGGCCGTCGCGCAAGCTGTGCGACAAGCCCTCAACCAGCCGTCGCGCGTCGCTCGCAGCCAGTGGCCCGAGCGGCTCATGGGCAGGTTCAATAAAGATGGTTTCGGTGGGCCGCTCGCCGCGCAAGTTGAAAAAATCGCTCCTCAACCAAGCCTGAATCTGCCGGGCCTGGGCTCGCGCCCGCGCATCAATGGGATACAACGGTTTGTTCACCGAACACTCATTCACGTACTCGGCAATCGCGGACGATTCGGTCAGCGAAAATCCGTCCTCCACCCACGTCGGTACACGCTGCGTCAGCGAAACCTCACTGAAGGGTTGCTGGTGGTGATCGCCACGGGACAAGTTCAGATAGTGCATGTCAAACGCCACCTGACACTCACGAAGGGCCACGAAGGCCGACATCGCGAACGGTGAAGTACATTGATGATCGACATAAAGTTTCATGAGCGATGCTCCGCCAATTGGAAGGTTCGGGCCAGGTGCGACAAAGCGCTCAGCACAGGTGCGCGACAACTGCGCTACTGAGTTTCACGTCAAAAAAGCCGGTGGCTTGAGCCTCTTTCTCACGGATCCACAGGTAGTCTGCATAGGTGACCGCCGGGTCTTCGTGAATAAGGTAGATAAACCCGTAATTGGTCGAAATGCCGATGGTGGGCGCAACACTGTCGCCTATCTGCGGAGCTCTGATCATCTTGAAAAAACTCGGCCTGGCGCTCAGCTCATCGAGCCAATGCCGATGCACAACGGTGCCTGACACGCTATTGATCATGCCGATGACTTCACAGGTCGCATTCGAACGATTGACTTTATCGAGCATGGCATCAAACGCCGTTGGGTCGGCGTAACAGGCCACGCACAGATTGACCGCATTCACCCCACTTACACGCGTCATTGCGCTGAGTTCCTGGGTGCCCATCATCCTGGCCGCCCACTCGATCAACTTGGGGCCGTCCGCTGTCACCATCACTTCAAGAAACGAAGGCCCAATGTGCACTCCAAAGGCATCCAGGCAACGTTGCACATAAGCGATGATCGGCGCGGCCTCTTGTGATTGCAGATCAATCAGCACTTCGCGGTCATTGACCACGCCAGCGCCCAGTACACGCTTGCGATTGTCTCGCCAGATTTCAAACACCAAGTGCTCGCCGTCTCGTGAAACCGCTTGAATCAGGTACTGCTGCCCAGCCAGATGCTCCATTGCCAACATGCGATCATTGATAAACCCCATTTCGTTGAGCCGGCCCAACTCTTTGTCGATGGCGTGACGGACTTGCTCTTGATCAAAGCAAAAGTAGATGCCGTCGGCACCCGCGCTGTTCACGGGTTTGATGACCACCGGCCAGTCGCCAATCAAATCGATGGCCTGGGGTATATCGTGTGCGTGATGGATCAGCGCGACGCGTGCGGCCGGAATCCCCAGGTGATGCAGGCGCTGCGCCATATGCCATTTATCGCGGCGGCAAGGGGACAATGCCGTGCCATTTCCCGGCGTGCCCATCAACTCGCTGAGCTGGTCCGCCAATTCAACGCCAGACTCACACCCCGGAATGATAAAGGCCGGCTCAAAAACAGCCAGAGCGTCGGTCAACGCCTTGAGATCCTGGGTCGCGACAAACAGGTGCTGAAAATCATCGGGCTGAAAGCTATCGACGTCGTAATCGAGAATTTCAGCGGATGTCTGCACGTGAATACAAGCAAAGCCACGGAGCTTAAGTTCGTCAGCAAGGCGCGCACCGGTGGAATAAGCATCAACAATCACCGCATATTTCATACGTTAACTCCTTCAGTCGGCAGCCGACTTAAATGGGCATAACCGTTATAGGTGGCCGCCATGCAAATGAGGATGACGCCGATGAAACTGAACATTGAAAACGTCAGCCTCGAATCAGCAGCTTGAAAAATGATCGTAAATAGCGGTGCCATCGCCAGGATGGCTTCAATGGTCACAGGTTCGCAGCGCTTTATGCCTTCCTGGAGTAAAAGCAGCGGTAATATCACGCCTCCCAATGCCAGCAGGGTTAACGTCACTAGATGCTCGACCACCGCAGACAGCGCGCCGGTATTCAACGCTGCGTAGGTGCCCGAAATCGCCAGCAACAGATAAAACCGATGTGCGTAGAGATAACGACTGGATACACCATGGTCGGCGACCATTTTTGAAAGAATCGTGGTCAATGCCATGGCAACACCGCACACCAGCATCATCAGATAACCCAGTAATACCTGATACCGTTCTGGTTCATCCTGGACCGCGGTGCGGTCAGCAAATGAGGCCCAGCACAAATAGAGACTGGCGAAAACGATAAGACCAGCGGCCAAATAATCGGCACCGATCATGACTGCCGACGGGCGCATCAGCTTGTTCAGTATCAATACCGACACCATCCCGACACCGCCCACCAGCGCACTGACAATTGCCGGTTCGACCCATTTCAAGGCACACAGAAAAGAGATCCACAGCGCAGCCGAACTGAAATTCAACATCACCACGCAACGTCTCACGGACGCTTTGTGGGTGGTCAGGCTTTGCATCCCGCGGGTTGAACCGGGGTTCAACAGGTAACTGATAAAAAACACCGGCCAAGCGATGGCAAACAACACGAATGTCACGACAACCGTGTCGAGCGCTTGTACCAACATACCGAAGTAAACTTCCTTAAGCCCGTCCACTGCATTGACGAGCATCAGGGCGGTTATCCCGATAAATAAACTTTGAGCTGCACGCATGGCGAGAGGTCCGCTGGTTAAATCGTACTTAAAGAGCGCTCAACGTACGCACATTGCCTTTACGTGATTGCTTATAGCGTTGAAGCAATTGCTCGGGCGTCAACTGGCTGGATAACCTCCCGGCTTCATCAAGACCCTGCTGAATACTCTCCAGAATCGACGTGCGCGCCTGTACCGATAACGTATCAAGCGGGTGCGCCCTGAGCGCTTCAATGCCATGCAACTTTTCCAACACGGCGTAGGTAATGAGATCGGCCAGCGTCGGAGGATTAATCACGAAGCCTATTGAAAACGACTCCTCATGGGCCACCGTACTGTGCCAATAGCCACGCGGCATAAAGGTTGTGGTGCCCGGCTTGACTAACCGCACCTGTTTATTTTCAGGCATCACGCGCGGTAAGGCCGCCCCTGTATAGGGCTGAATACCGTCGGTGTAAAAGCGGTTCGGGTTGTTTGGGAAAAACGGATAAATCGGATCGGGCAATGCGGTATTTTCGGCAAAGGCCCAGGTCTTCTCGCCCTTTATCTGGATCATGAAATTCGTTTCGTGATCAAAGTGCGTGGCGACCTCTACGCCATAGTTGGCGGCAAACGCTTCACAGCTGACATAGTGCCGTGGAATATCCAACACACTGGCCAGCTCATCACAGGCCTTGGAAATGGTCGGAATCGCTTCCAGGTCCTTTATATAAACCATCGCGGCACCGTCGTTGTAAGGCGCAAGAGCGTCGGCTGACTTTGCCACGGTGATACGTTTGCCTCCGGGGAAAAGCAGATCGACAGATCCCGGCAGTGCACTGAAGAGCTTGCGGATATCCTGGAACTCATCCAAGGCTGCCAACGCGCTGAACCGGCTCATCTCACCGTCCGCGACGTAGGCGTGTTTCGGCCAGCATGTTCCCAGGAACGTCTCGGTTTGATCACCAAACATCTGCTGCACTATATTCATCACGGTTCCATCCTTGAAGCGGCGCGCAAGGCGCGCCGCCGGGTCATTCACACCGCAGCTGCTTGCGACTGGGCTTTCAATGGAGCATGGGCGCCAGCATTGGACTTATTGAGATACCCCTCGTAAACCCGGGCAAGCTCGTCACTGCGCTCTTTCAATTGCTGCGCGGCATTGGCGAAAAGCGCGTGCTGTTCTTCGTGAGACAAGCCAACCATTTCCCCTTCGGCACGTCCAAGCGCATTAAACAGAAGCTTGGCCAGCAACTCCGTCTCCGAACGTTCGTGGCCGATGCGCTGGCAGATGGTTTCGACAACCGCTGCATGATCATGGAAATGCCAACCCAAGCGGCACATACGGAATTTTATCGAGACCGGTGAGTCCTCCCACCAGCTGCGGGTGGCGTCGAGCTCGGCATCGCTGATACCCGAGAACTCCTCAACCAATTGCTGATGACGCTGCTCCCAAAGCGCCAGCAGAGAATGGAGGTTGCCGAAGTTAGACGGCGCTGGGCCATATTTTTCCCAGTTGAGCATCGCCGGGCTGACCTTATCCGTTCTCTCGATATTCGAGCGGCTCGCCTCCAGGGTCGAACGTATGGCGGGGGCATGCGCCCAGAACTCAGCCATGACGCAGTGCACAATATTGTTGCGGATCGTGCGCTGCTTGCCGAGGGTGTAATTCTGATGGAGATGCTGCTGATCGTATTCAGCGCCCTTGAGCCCGATGAGGCTGGCCTGCAGATCCCGGAATGCCACTTGCCAGTCACGAACGATCATCTGCGCACGACTCAAGCCTCGACCTTGCGCGTTTCGCTGTTGCGCTGCGTCCGTGGCAACATCCATCAGCATTTGATAAATACCCAGGCACAGTTCACGCAGACAGTCGGTGTAATGCGCCCAACCGCCTTCACCCTGTACGCCGGGCCAGTCGACCATCAATTCATGATCCGGCACTTGAATCAGCGTATTGCAAAAACGTCGCACTTCTCGAGCGATAGGGGTCTGCGCAATCCCCGTTTCGGGCAGGCTGTCTTCAGGATATTGCCCACGCGCCTGGGCGATCGGCAGCCAGTACTCAGCTTCACGCACTGCGATACTTTCGGCATCGCGAGTATCCAGTCCTTTTCTCAGGAGAGACTCAGCCACGCTATAGTTGTGGGAGGCCATCGCCTGTTTAGCCAGGCCTACCGACAATTGCGCGAGGACTTCTTTGGCATCGATATCACCGGCCACATCGTGATGCACACGGCAATAACCCAAGTCCAGCCTTGTGTGCAGGGGAGCGCCCAGGAACTTGTGGTAAATATCCCCCTCACTGGAAATAAGCTGGAGGACCGGCGACATAATAAAAATGTGGCTGCCTACCAATTCTGAAATACGTGGATCCGGCTTGTCGTTTTCCACTTCGACCCAGACTGGAATCACCGAGCCGCTGACCGCTCCAATCAATTGCGGATCATTCAAAACACTGTCCACCAGCCGGTTACAACCGCCACATGAGCGGCTATTGAAATAAATCAGTATCGGCTTACCCGTCGACTTGGACTGCGCGATGGCCTGAAGGTAGTCCTGGTGACGAATCCAATCAATCTTATTAACTTGGTTCATTTCGATGCTTCCATTCACGGTGATTGAACATTTCGTTAGTATGCAGCGTGTACAACGTCATTCAGCAACTGCGTCCTCGACGCGGGACTCAGCCACAACGCCTGAACATCCGAAGCCAACGTATGCAACGGATCACAATACAAAAAGAACTTGTCTTTCTTAACCGCTGGCGCTCGGTAAACAGCCACACCTACGTGCTTGTCATAATAATCAAAACTATGAATATCACGTTTACCGCCACCACCCGGCAAGTCCACAATAAAGTGCGGCGTGTTATGCCCGGCGATTAAGCCGCGCGTCGACTTCTCCAGGGCGATAGAGTCGGCAAGGCTGGTTCTTAGTGTTTCTACGCCCCGAATCATGTCACCTTGAAAACAGTAATATGGACGCACATTACAATACGCCAGGCACTCATTCAGCCGATGCATGTCCGTCGCGTTATTATTAACGCCTTTCAAGATAACCGCCTGATTTCTGACCTCCACACCCCGCTCATACAAAATCCGCAGTGCCTTCACCGTCATGTCGGTAATTTCATTAGGGTGATTGAAGTGCGTATGAATGGCGATCGACTTACCCATTTTGCGTGCACGATCGGACAAGCGAGCGATGGCATCGGTCCATTCGTGATCACTCTGGATTTTCATCGGCAGTACAGCCAACCCCTTGGTGGCAAAACGCATGCGCCGCACGTGGGGAATCTCCAGCAAACGCTCGCCAATATCAGTGATCTGCCGCGCTTTGAGGCGATAAGCATCGCCACCGGAAACCACCACATCCTCCACGCTGGAGTTGGCTGCTATGTAGCGAAACGCCGGCTCCCAACGCTCTCCAGGTGCATTGATTTTCTGCTTAGTCACCACATCGGTATCCAGCCCCACCGCATAACTACGGGTGCAGTAACGACAGTAGACCGGGCATACATTGGTTGCCAGAAACAACACACGGTCCGGGTAACGGTGAGTAAGGCCCATGGCGGGGGAGTCATTCTGTTCGCCCATCGGATCAAGCTGGACCATGGGGTGATCAACTTCGATTTCCGACGCCAGTGGCAAGAACTGTCGACGCAACGGGTCAAAATAAGGATTAGACCAATCAATCAATGACAAAATATAGGGTGTCAGTCTTATCGACATCGGGGCCAGTTGATGGCCCTTCTCAATATCGCTCACAAAACCGGCAGGCGTTATATCTTTGATGAGATCGCCCAGTACCGCAACACTGGTCACCGCATTCTTTTCTTGCCAGAGATGATTGAGAAATGTATCCGCATCCACCGAATGCCAACGCTCCAGCTTGCGCCAAAATTCGTCTTGCCTGAATTCATACTTGGAGGTGCCCTTCTGCTCAACGCATTGCCCCGTGAATGAACTCACTATCACCGAATTCAAACGGTCAGCCACTGAGTCATATTCCACATTTTCACCCGACATGTTTGCAGTCCCTTTCAAGCGGTGGCGTCCATAGACAGACAATACTGAAAACCATCTTTAAATCAACAAGCCTTTGTCTTTTTTTATTTTGCTTTTTTACACTCGACGGCCGTCGAGCCGCATTAAAACCTGCAACTTAATAACGCCTCGCCCGCGCAACTAACCACGCAATCGACTGTGATACTTAGTCGATATTCAACGCATGAGCAGCGTAAGGTGAGTGTATTTAAAAAGGCGGGATTTCATCCCGGCGCAGTCGCTGTTATCAGCGTGTGACCGCCGTTACCGGGCCGGTCGTATCAGCCTGACCTTGCACCGTCGCCGGCACCGCTGTTGTCGAGGGCTGGACCAGGTACTGCACCACGTTGGCAATGTCTTCGTCATTCAGGGATTTGGCAGCCGCTACCATGACAGGGGACGGGCGAGAAGCGTCGCGGAAGGCACGCAGTTGGGAGTCAAGGTATTTGCCGAACTGTCCTGACAACTTCGGATAGTCGGCATTTTGCGAATCACCGGCCACGCCATGGCATGAAGAACACGCAGGAATACCACGGGTATGATCGCCTTGATTGAACAGGCGCTCGCCCATTTGCGCACTCTTCACCGAAGTTTCCGTCTGCTCATCGGCCTGGCATGCATAAGGCTGGGCTCTGAGCACCCCGCCCATTTGCGTACACGTGCCTTTGGGCACAGCCATCCACTCGTTCGGGTCATTGTCGACCTTGCTCGATTCCGAGCAGTCATGCAGGCAACTGCTGTCGGAGCAATCATTGTGCCCTGCCTTGGCCACACCGTAGCAGACCTCGGTTTCTACTGTTTTCTCGGTGGCTGCATCGGCCAACGCAGCACCGCTGATAGAAGCCAAGGCGGTGGCTACCAGAATATCTTTTAGATTCATCACGCAAGTTCCCGGTTAAGGATGGGTACATTCAATTATTTTTTTTACGCTCACGTACGTGAGCCAACTAACATTGGAGCCAGTCAGGGGTTATTCATCAAAGATGTGAAGACGACACTGAGCCGATCGGAGCCTTTCAGGGCTCGGCGATCAAGGTGGGGCAGAAGATCAGACGAAGGGAATGAACCAGGCACTCGACATGACGCCGAAGCTCGGAGCTTTTGTGCCCCGCAACCAGAAGGTTCTCCGGCCGACACGACGCAGAGGCGGCTGTTAAGCAGATCGGATGCATGTGTTGCTCCTTGCAAAACTTTGCCGCACGGGGCGGCATCGTCGGAATCCATTCCTGACCCGGGTCTGCGACGCGTCTTTCTTAGCCAAAGACGCACGCTGCCAAGCGTATCGTTACCAGATCAGCAAAGGAGCACGGACAGTGCTTATTCCTGAATGCACACTTGGTAACTGCTTTTGTTCTATGCGTTATTTTTTATAGCCCATGGCTTAAATATGTCGAATTAATTCAGACCGGCAAATGTTTCAAGATGTTAAAATTGGATCCAATCATCTGAAAGCCCTTGGTTCCCGGCCACGGCTCTGCGCGCCTATCCTGGGAAAGCGGCGTGACACCCAGTGAAACAATGCTGTTCAAAAACCTACGGTATGGCGACCAGCAACCCATCACACAACCAGCGCGTCACCCATGCAGCGCTGTCAATGAACGCGCCGTCATCGCGATTCATTGCATAGTGTTCCTGCGCGGCCAGCAGTGCATCCCCCAAGGTCGCATGCTCCAGCAGACGGGCCAGTGCAGTGAACTCCCAAGCATCAACCTCGCGAACCTCCACGCGCCAGCCACTTCGATACACCAGCGCCGAACAGGCGCCACCGGCCACCTTCGGCACGCTCTGGTCACCCTTGTTATGGGCCGCCCAGATAGCAAAGATCGGCCACCCACTGCTCACCAATGCACAACCCGGAGCCAAAGTGAGTTGCGTACTTTCCAGGGCCTGGGCACCTATCGCCGCCATTGCCCGAGCATCCAATGCATTGACGTCACTGGCTGTGCAGGCGCAATGAACTGCCCACTCCAAGGCTGCCACGTCGGCGAAATACGGATACGCTGCCACGGGCACATAAGTACCCAGAAACTCCGCGAGGTGCTCACCGAACCGCCCCAGATCAGGGTGATGCGAGGGATACCGTTGACCATAGGAAAAAGCCAGGGTGCGAAAGAATTCATCGCCCACCAATGCCTTGATCACCGGATGAGTGAGTGCCAACGATTGCTCCTGATGCTGCCACAGGCCACTGCGGTAGCGAGCGAAGCGTCGTTCACTACCCGATACACCGGCCAGCAGCCAGCTCTGCGGTAAGCGGGGTGATGGAGCCGGGTCCTCCAGAGCGCGGGAAAATTCGAGCTGTAACACCGCCAGTTCTTCAAGTGTCATGCAACACCTCTTCGGCAATCGCCCTGGCGATCCGTACTTGATCAAGCAACTCGCCCAGCGGCGGCAGGTGAGTGTCCCATTCGACCAGCACCGGCACCGGCCCAAACTGACGCAAAGCCGTGCGATACAACGACCAGACCGGCTCCGCCACAGCACTGCCATGGTCATCGATCAACAGCCCCTCAGCGTGGCTATGGCCGGCCAGGTGCAATTCGCCAACGCTGGTCGAATCCAGCCTGCGCATCGCCTCGAGCGCAGGTTCACCGTGGTTGCACTGGTTCACGTAAAGGTTGTTCAGATCAAGTAACACAGCACTCCCCGTGCGTGCGACCACTTCAGCGAGAAATTGGGTTTCTCCCAGCGTGTCGCCCTTGAACCGCAAGCTGGTGGACACGTTTTCGAGCATGAGCGGCCGGCCCAGAGCGTTTTGAACCTGATCGACCCGATCACAGACCAGGTTCAGTGACGCCTCCACCAAGGGCAATGGCAACAAATCATTCAAGCAGCGCCCTTCCACAGCCCCCCAGCTCAAATGCTCCGAAATCAGAAAGGGGTTGATCAGCTCGGCCAAGGCCCGAATTCGCTCGACATGTGCGTTGCTAAAGCCATGGACTGAGCCGATACCCAAACCGACGCCATGCAGGCTGATCGGGTAGCGCTGTGCCAACTGACGGAGGATATGCAGGTCTTTCCCTCCGGGGCCCAGGTAGTTCTCCGTATGTACCTCCAGCCAATCGACCGCAGGGTGATGGTTCATGAAATCTTGATAGTGGGGGGCTCTGAGGCCAACACCAATCCGTGGTAACGGGCTCACTGGATAATTCACTCGCGTAATGGTCCGCCCAGGATCATAGCGCAGCAGGGGCGCTGAGCCCGGCGTTTTTACCGAACGTTATCGTGCAGCAATGGGTGTCTCAGGACCTGTATAGCCGGGCGCCGGAATTGACCGGTTAACAACGCACCCACTTCTCCAACGCCGCATCCGCCAGAATATTCTCGCCCTCATCGAGCGCGCTACCGCCGAGCTGATCGCTTCCGGCAGGTCGAATGGCGAGTACCAAGGCTCAAGCGTTTGTGGAATAGGGAGAAGGGTTACTGGCTTAGCGCCGCAGCGCTGAACCTGGGGATACGGCCGTTAAGCGAGGGCCAGTAGCTGAACCGGCCAGCGTCCGCCAGCAAGGCAGGCTGATGACGCAACAAACCCAACAGCGCTTGCGCGGCGATCGTCAACGCCATCTGTTGGCCTGGGCACTGATGGCGCCCGATACCAAAGCTGAACAGACGCCGTTGCGTGCGCGCCAGCACAAAACTGTCGGGATCGAGGTTGGCCTCAGCGTCCCGATTGGCCGATGCCAGCAGGACTAAAACACTCTCTCCCGCCGCCAACACCCGGTTGCCGATGGTGCAGCGCGCCGCCACGAATCGCCGTGTGTTTTGCACCGGTGAATCGTAACGCGCCACCTCCTCCACCAGCGCCGTGGCGAGGGCTGGCGTGCGCATAATCTGCGCAACCCGCTCAGGGTGCCGCGCGAGCATCACCAGTGAGTTGCCGATCAACCCGGCGCTGGCTTCGCAGGTCTGCGACAACAGGCCGATCAAATTGGCCGTCAATACCTGCGCACTTTCCCAGTTGCCACTGCGGATATGAGCCAGCAGCGCTGTTTCTTCCAACACCGCACAAAACATCTGCTGCAACTGCGACGCGCCGGCCTGCGCATTGCACAACTGCGCTTCACTGCTCAGCGGTGAAAGGCCGGCGACAAACGCCCGCGTTAGCCCGGCGACACATGCCAGCTGTGGCGCCGGGCATCCCAGCAGCGACGCGACCACCGAGACGGGCAAGGTAAACATCAGTGCATCCAGGGTCTGCACGCTGCCGATCAACCGAGCGACCCGTTCAGCAATGGCCGACGCCTCCACCGCCGCCAACGCGGGTTCAATCGCCGCCCGCGGGCATCGATGCGCCGGGCCTTCGTTCATGCGCATCAACCGCGCAAAAACCTGTCCTGCCGCGCCCTGTGCAAGCGCCTTGGGCACCGGCTCATGCAATGGGCGTACGCGACAATCCGGGTGTGCCAGCACCGCCTCCACCGTCTTGGCGCGGCTGGCGACCCACAGGCCCAGCTCGGCATCGAACAGCAGTTCTTCATGGCGACGCAGGCTTGCGTAATACGGATAGGGATCAACATGGGTAGCGGCTTGCAGCGGTGTCATCCGGGACGTCCTGTGCTTAAAGAGGCGTTACTATCGGCCCTCCCACGCGGCAATGATTCGTTCAGGAACGAAATATGAACGCCTTTGATGATGACGCGGCACTCTCACAAATCGCCGGTGCGATAGCAGAGCCTGCGCGCACAAAAATGCTCTGCGCGCTGATGGATGGCCATGCGCGCACCAGTACCGAGATGGCCGTGATTGCCGGCGTCAGCACCTCGACGGCCAGCGCCCACTTGGCCAGGCTCAAGGACGATGGCCTGCTCAAGCTGCACACCCAGGGCCGACACCGCTACTACAGCCTCGCCGGCGCACACGTGGCCCAGGCCATCGAAGGGTTGATGGTGATCAGCCGCAACACCGCCCAGGCATTTGTCCCCAGCACGCCCAACCGCCTGCAGCTCGCACGCACCTGCTACGACCACATGGCCGGCACGCTGGCGGTGCACCTGCACGACCATTTCATTGCCTCTGGTTGGCTGGTTGGCGACGGCACCTATGCACTGACGGCCCCCGGCGAAACCGCAATGATCGCGTTGGGGCTGAATATGCCTGCGTTACGCGCGCAACGTCGGCGTTTCGCCTGTGCCTGCCTGGACTGGAGCATGCGCCGCCCGCATTTGGCCGGGGCATTAGGCGCAGGTTTTTTGCAATGCGTGATCCATCGCGGGTGGGTGACTCAGGATCTGGACAGCCGCGCGCTGGGGGTCACCGCCAAGGGGCGCAAGGCGTTTGCAGCGCGCTTTGGAGTCGAGTGGTTGAAGCAAGAGCCAGATCAAGTGCAAAGCAAAAGCCTATCTACCTGATGCAACACAGTCTAAATGTGGGAGCTGGCTTGCCTGCGATGCAGGCACCTCTGCACATCAGGCACACCGAGTTGATGCCATCGCAGGCAAGCCAGCTCCCACAGGGTTATGCGGTGTTCAAATAATCCGGCCATCCCAGGCCACCGTCACATGCCGTGGCAACTCGCGTCGGTGTTCCAGCAACCAGGCATCCAAGGTGTGCCCTACATGGGTCAAAACGCCCAATTTCGCACCCGTCTCCTCAATGCTCTGCAACGCCAACGTCAGGTCATTGTGGTTACGCGGCGCTTGCGGCTGCGGCGGCATGGAGCAGTCGAGCACCAACACGTCCAACGGCTGCCGTTGCAACCAGGCCAGCGTGACCGGCGGCAAACCCACCGTGTCGGTGAGGTAGGCGATGCGCCGCCCCTCGCCTTCCAGCAGATAACCCAAGGTCGGTTTTGAATGTTGCAACGGCAATGCAGTGACGCTCAGCTCACCAAACTGCCGTGTTTCAAACTCGGCAAACGGCTGGCTGAAATCGAGGATGCCTGGATGTTTGTAGAGGTCGGACAAACCCTCCGGGTCGGCGGGGCCGTGTACCGGAATGATCAAGCCCTGGCCCCAGCGCAGGTGCAACAAACCCTGCGCATGATCGGCGTGATAGTGCGTCTGCAAAATCCCGTTGAAGCTGCGTGGCGGGAAGCGTTCACAGAGGTCGGGCAAGCCGCTGTCGATCAACCAGCGCTGCTCGCCGCACTCGATCAACGCGCTGCACGGGCGGCGGCGCAGGCTGGCGTCGCTGCGCGCCAGACCGCACGCCGCGCACTCGCAGCCATACACCGGAACCTGCCGCGCATCACCGGTGCCCAGTAAGGTCAGGCGCATGCCGTGTGCCCGTGATCGAGGCAGCACAGCAAGCGCTCGACGGTGTTTTCCAGCGGACCGGAATTGTCGAGTACAAACAATCCGCGGCCATTGCCCGCGATCAAATCAGCAGTAAACCGCGCATTGCGCGCCAGGCGTTCCTCGATATCGGCCTGGGACTCGCGCCCGCGTGCCATCAGGCGCTGGCGCAATACGGCCTGATCCACCGTCAACAGCAATACCAGCAAGCTCGGATAGCGCTCGCGGGTTTGCGCCAGGTGCGCACGCGAACCATTGACCAGCACATCGTCCCCCGCCGCCAGCCATTCGTCGATGGCCTTGGGAATGCCATACCACAAGCCATTGGCCTGCCAACTGAGGGCAAACGCGCCCTCGGCCAGCAGCGCGGCGAACTGTTCCGGGCTCACCCCTTGTGCGGCCTCGCCCACCGCTTCCAGCGAGCGGGTGATCACCCGGCGCACAATGCGGCAGCCGCGCTCGGCCAAGCGTGGGCGTGCGGCATCCAGCAGGCTGTCCTTGCCCGAACCGGATGGCCCGATGAGATAGATCAACCTGCCTGCCATCAAAACACCCTCTTCGCTTGTCGCCAGACTTGTTGCACCACAGGAAGCCCCTCGCAGCGGCGGGCTTGCACCAAATCCGCCCGCAGGCCAATGGCAATTTCACCGCGATCATTGAGGCCCGCCGCTTGTGCAGGCGCCAGGCTGATCATCTTGACGGCCCGCGACAGGTCGCCGCCATCCTGTTGATCGGCCAGAACAAAGGCCGCCTGCAACAGGCTGGCCGGGTAGTAATCACTGGAAAGTATATCCAGCAATCCCTCGGCAGCCAGGCCGGCGGCGGCCACATTACCCGAGTGCGACCCTCCGCGCACCACGTTCGGCGCGCCCATCAGCACTTTCATGTTCAGCGCCTGGCAGCCCTTGGCCGCCTCAAGTGTGGTGGGGAATTCAGCAATGGTCATGCCATAGCCCGCCGACTCCTCCACATGCGCCAGCGTCGCGTCGTCATGGCTGGCCACCGACAGGCCGCGTTCCAGGCAATGCGCAACAATGGCGGCGCGATAGCGGTCGCTGTATTGCTTGGAATTGGCCATTTGCAGCACGATAAACGCGTCCATGGTTTCGTCGTTGAGGTGGTACTTGCCCATGTAGTACTCACGGTACTTGGATTCGAGCACGAACTGGCGCTGGCCCGGCGAATGGTCCATCACCGACACCAGCCGCACCAGCGGGTTTTCCACCAGGTCGCGGAACACACTGAGGGTGTCCGGGTGGCACAGCTCGCAGCGCAGGTGCAGGTGGTGTTCGGCGCGGGTCAAGCCGGCGTCTTCAGCCTGGGCGATCGCGTCGAGCATCACCGGCAGCTTTTTCATGCGGTTGCCCTTGGGGTTCACATCGCCGATGGACACTGCGTCGAACACTGTAGTGATCCCCGCCGCGATGATTTGCGCATCATGGCTGAGCACCGCCGAGATCGACGGCCAGTCCACGCCGGGGCGCGGGGTCATGTGTTTTTCCAGGTTGTCGGTGTGCAGCTCTACCAGGCCCGGCAGCAGGCAATCGCCGCCCAGGTCCTGGGCCTGGGGCAACTGGCTGCGGCCTTCGGCGAGGTCGACAATCTTGCCGTCGCGCAGCACCACCGTGCCCAGGAACATGCGCTCAGCCGTGACGACCTGGGCATGGGTGAGGATCTGTTCAGCGGGCATGGGCGTATTCCTCTTGGGCGACGGGCGATGGGGTCATGTCGAAATGGCGGTCGGCGACCGCTTCACGGGCGGCGCGGTCGTGGAAGATGCCGATCAGCGCCGCGCCGGCGGCCTTGGCTTCGTTCATCAGTTCCAGCACCACCTGGCGGTTGTTGTCGTCCAGGGACGCGGTAGGTTCGTCCAGCAACATCACCGGCCAGGCGACCATGAAGCCCCGGGCGATATTGACGCGCTGTTGTTCGCCACCGGAGAACGTGCCGGGCGCCAATTGCCACAAGCGCTGCGGGATGTTCAGACGCGTGAGCAACTGTTCGGCGCGGGCCTGTGCATCGGCCTTCGACCAGCCACGCGCCAGGGCCGGCTCCATCACCACGTCCAGGCAGGCCACGCGGGGGATGACGCGCAGAAACTGGCTGACGTAACCGAGGGTCTGCTGACGCACCTGAAGAATGTCACGCGGCTCGGCGCCGACCAGCTCCAGCCACTCACCGGCATGCTGCACACGAATACTGCCGCCCGCCGGCAGGTAGTTGCCGTACAGGGTACGTAGCAAGGTGCTTTTACCCGCGCCGGACTGGCCATGCAGCACCAGGCACTCACCGCCCTGCACACTGAACGCCACACCGCGCAACACGTTAAGCACCACGCCGTGTTGCTGATGCAGGGTGAAGGTTTTCGAGAGGTCACGGACCTCGATCAAGGCATTTGTCATGGCTGCAATACCGAAGACACCAGCAGTTGAGAGTAAGGGTGCTGTGGATCGTCGAGGATCTGGTCAGTGAGCCCGGTTTCCACCACATGGGAGCGGCGCATCACCATCAGGCGGTCGGCGAGCAAACGTGCAACGGCCAGGTCGTGGGTGACGATCACCACCGCCAGATCCAGCTCACGTACCAGGCCGCGCAACAGGTCGAGCAGGCGCGCTTGCACCGACACATCCAGGCCGCCGGTGGGTTCGTCCATGAATACCAGGCGCGGGCTGGAGACGAGGTTGCGGGCGATTTGCAGGCGCTGCTGCATGCCGCCCGAGAAGGTGCGCGGCAAATCGTCGATGCGCTGCGGGTCGATTTCCACCTGGCCAAGCCAATCCAGACCGGCGCCGCGCAGTTGCGCATAGTTGCGCAGGCCTTGGGCCATCAGGCGTTCGCCGATGTTGGCGCCGGCCGACACGCCCATGCGCAGGCCGTCCCGTGGGTTCTGCTCGACAAAGCCCCACTCGGTGCGCAGCAAGGTGCGGCGCTCGGCTTCACTGGCGCTGTACAAATCCAGCCATTCGCCGTCCTTGCTGCGGTAGCCGATGCTGCCCGCTTGCGGCGGCAAACGCCCGCTCAGCAGCGAGAGCAAGGTGGATTTACCTGAGCCGGATTCGCCGACAATTCCCAGCACTTCGCCAGGGTAAAGATCAAAGCTCACGCCCTGGCAACCCTTCTCCGGGCCGTACAGCAACGACAGGTCACGTACTTGAAGCAAAGGCTGGCTCACTGGTTGTTCTCCTTGACCCGTTGGGCGCAATACCAGGTGTCGGAACACACAAAACTCTGGGTTCCCGCGTCGTCGAGAATCAGCTCGTCGAGGAAGGAATCGTGGCTGCCGCAGATGGCGCAGTTGTGTTCCCACTGCTGCACTTCGAACGGATGGTCTTCGAAGTCCAGGCTGGTGACCTGGGTGTACGGCGGCACCGCGTACAGGCGCTTTTCGCGACCGGCGCCGAACAGCATCAGCGCCGGGCTCATGTCGAGTTTGGGGTTGTCGAATTTGGGGATCGGCGACGGGTCCATCACGTAGCGCTCATCGACCATCACCGGGTAGGCGTAGCTGGTGGCGATATGGCCGAAGGTGGCGATGTCTTCGTAGAGTTTGACGTGCATCACCCCGTAGTCATTGAGGGCGTGCATGGTGCGGGTCTCGGTTTCCGAGGGTTCGATAAAGCGCAGCGGCTCGGGGATCGGCACCTGGTAAACCATGATCTGACCGGCCTGCAGCGCCGTTTCCGGGATGCGGTGGCGGGTCTGGATCACGCTGGCGTCGGGCGTCGCTTCGGTGGTGGCAACCCCCGCCGTGCGGGCGAAAAAGCGCCGGATCGACACGGCATTGGTGGTGTCGTCGGCGCCCTGGTCGATCACCTTGAGCACGTCATCATCACCGAGGATCGCGGCGGTCAATTGCATGCCGCCGGTGCCCCAGCCGTAAGGCAACGGCATTTCGCGGCCGCCAAACGGCACTTGGTAACCGGGAATCGCCACGGCCTTGAGCAAGGCGCGGCGGATCATGCGTTTGGTCTGTTCGTCGAGGTAGGCGAAGTTGTACGCCGGGTCGCGCACAGCCGGTTGGGTCAAGTCATTCATGGCGGTTGCCCTCGGCCGGTTGGCGCAGTTTGCGGATCAGTTCCAGCTCGGACTGGAAGTCCACGTAGTGAGGCAATTTGAGGTGCGAAACAAACCCCGCCGCCTCGACGTTGTCGCAATGGGCCAGCACAAACTCTTCGCGCTGGGCCGGTGAAACGACTTCTTCGTTGTATTCCCCGGCGCGCAGCGAGCGGTCGACCAGCGCCATGCCCATGGCCTTGCGCTCGGCATGCCCGAACGCCAGGCCGTAACCACGGGTAAACTGCGCAAGCTCGGTGGCCGAGCCGACGAATTGGTTGACCATCTCGCACTCGGTGACTTCGATGCTGCCCAGGCAGATGGGAAAGCCCAACTCTTCGGGGTCGATCCACACCTCGACGTCGCCGATGCGAATCTCACCGGCAAACGGGTGGTTGCGGCCGTAACCGCGTTGGGTCGAGTAGCCCAGCGCGAGCAGGAAACCCTCGTCGCCACGGGCCAGGGCTTGCAGGCGCTCGGCGCGGCTGGCCGGGTATTCCAGCGGGTCGCGGGTAATGTCGGCGACGCTGGCGTTGTCGTCGGCTTCGTTTTTGATCAAGCCTTCTTTGGCGAGCAAACCGAGTACCCGAGGGCAGGCGTCAATTTGCGCATCCTTCGTGGTCTGCGGGCCTGGGTATTGACCTTCGGCCAACAGCGAAAAATCCAGCAGGCGGTGGGTGTAGTCGAAGGTCGGGCCGAGCAGTTGGCCGCCGGGCACGTCCTTGAACGTGGCCGACAAACGTCGGCTCAAGCACATCTGCGACGTATCAATCGGCAGGCTCGGGCTGAAGCGCGGCAGCGTGGTGCGGTAGGCGCGCAGCAGGAAGATCGCCTCGACCAAATCCCCTGCTGACTGCTTGATCGCCAGCGCCGCCAGCTCTTCGTCGAACAACGAGCCTTCGGTCATCACCCGCGCCACCGCCAGCGGCAATTGCTCGCGGATTTGCGTCACGCTTAACTCGGGAATCGCAGTATCGCCCCGGCGTTTTTTCGCCAGCAGGCGGTGGGCGTTGTCGATGGCCTGTTCGCCACCTTTGACGGCTACGTACATCAGGCGTGCTCCTGTGCAATGCGGCTGCTGCGCGGCAGGCCGATCAGGTGGTGGCCGGCGGTGAACACCAGGTCCAGACCACGCGGGAAGGCTTCGCGGCGTTGGCGCTCTTGCCAGAAGGCTTGCGGCACCGGCAGGTTGACCAGGCGCTGGGTTTTGATCCCTGGGCCGCGCCAGTGCAGGCCGCGACCGGACTCCAGGTCGGTAAGCTGAACCAGCAAGGTGCAGGACTGATCCGGGTAACGGTCGTTGCCGTGGTCGAAGCCGCCGAGGTCGAGCAGGTCTTGCTCGCCGAGCAGCGCGAACACCGCGTCTTCGCGTTTATCGGTGAGCGGGCAACCGCAGTGGAAGGCCAGGTTGGCGCGGATCAGCGGCGTGTCGAAGCTCGGCGCCAGCCACAGCGGCGTGTCCATATCCAGCAGGGCCAGGCACAGCGCGTAAGTAGCCGGCGCCAGGCCGTCGAGGCGTGGCGCGGACGGCAGATGCTGGATCAAACCGGGTTCGGCCAGCGCCTTGAGGGCCGCACGAAAACCGCGTTGGGCATCCAGCACCGGCTCGACAAACGCCGGTTGCAACAGGTGAGCGTTCATCAGTTTTCTCCTCGCACCAGGGTGAAGAACTCGACCTTGGTGGCAGCGGTGTCAGCTTCTTTTTCGGCGCGGCGTTTGGCTTGGGCAGTGGCCAGGGAGGTGATCAAGTCGCTGAGCCACAGGCTCGGTTGCGTGCCTTGCAGATGGGCGTCCGCCAACGCGGCCAACTCGGCATGCAGCTTGTCGCGCCCGGCCAGGTAGCTGTAGCCGGTGCGGCCGTCGGCCAGGCGCACCACGCAGCGGGTCACGCTCATTTCGCCGACGTTGAAGGCCGCGCCGTCACCGCCCATGCGCCCGCGCACCAGAGTCATGCCGATTTCCGGGGCGCGGATCAGTTGGTACTCGGCGTCTTTCAACGCGGCCTCAAAGGGTTGCAGTTCATTGAGCTGGGCGCGGGCTAATACGCCGATCCAATGTTGTCGCGGGGACACACTCATCATTCAAGTCACCACTTGGTACTGGAAGCGATCCGAACGGCTGGTGGACTGCGCCAGCTCCACCGGGCGGCCATCGCGATCGCAGGAAAGGGTAAACACCGTGAGGGCCGGCAAGTGCCGAGGCATCATCAGCAGCGCGGCTTCATCACGGTTGGGCAAACGCGCACCGATCAGGCTTTGGGTGCGGGTCAGCGGCAGCGCTCGTTCACGCAGGTACTGGCGCAGAGAGCCGCCGTTGTAATCGGCCAGCAATGGCGCACGGCTGGCGCAGTAGCGATGACGGATCAGGCTGACGGGCTGGTGATCAAGCTTGCGCAGGGTTTGCAGCTCGATCATCGGGGCCATCTCGGCGATGCCCAAATGCTCGGCTTCGTCGCGGCTGGCGTAGCAATAGCGGCGCTTGAGCAACACCGCCTGCACGCCGACGCCCTGGGCCGACAGCGATTGGCTGTAGGAGGTCTCGGCGCCCATCGAGTAAATCAGCGGGCGGTCGAGCACCTGGGTGCCCTTGCCCTGACGGCGCAGCAGGCTGCCTTCGAACACCAACTCGTCGATGGCGCGGCGCAAGGTGTGGCGGTTGACGCCAAAGCGCTCGGCCATGTGCACCTCGCCGGGCAGGAAGTCACCGGCCTGGTAGCTGCTCAATTCACGGCGCAGGATATCCGCGAGTTCGCGGTACACCGGCTCATCTTGTCTAGACAACTGCATGCTTAAAAAAAGCGCCGCGCGGGCACCCCTCAGGCGTCAGATGAACTGCTTGCGCAGGCGTTGGGACAGCACGTCGATACAGCTCACCACCACGATGATCACCAGCAGCACCGCGCAGGTTTGTACGAACTGGAAAGCGCGAATGTTTTCCCAGAGGATCACGCCGATCCCGCCGGCGCCGACCATGCCCACTACGGTTGCCGAACGCACATTGGCTTCGAAGCGGTACAGCGCGTAGCTCACCCACAGCGGCATGACCTGCGGGATCACGCCGTAGATCACCTCCTGCAAAGCACTCGCGCCGGTGGCTCGCACGCCTTCTACCGGGCCGGGGTCGATGGCCTCGACGGCTTCGGCAAACAGCTTGGCGAGCACGCCGGTGGTGCTGATCCACAAGGCCAATACACCGGCAAACGGACCGAGGCCGACGGCGACCACGAACAACATGGCGAAGACCATTTCATTGATGGAGCGGAAGGCATCCATCACGCGGCGCAGCGGTTGGTGGACCCACCACGGGGTGATGTTGTCGGCGCACAAGATGCCCAGCGGCACCGAGCAGACGATGGCCAGCACCGTGCCCCACAGGGCGATTTGTACGGTGACGATCATCTCCTTGAGGTAGGAGCGCCATTCGTGAAAGTCCGGCGGGAAGAAGTCGGCGGCGAAGGTCGCCATGTTTCCGGAATCGCGGTACAGCGCCAGCGGGTTCATCTCGGCGCCGTGCCAGGCCCAGGCCAGCAGGACCAGGAACAGGCCCCAGCCGAGGTATTGCGGCCAGGTGCGCTTGCCGACGGCTTCAGCGTGTAAGGTAGTCATGGGTTCACTCTCAGTTGTTGTGAGGTGTGCTTTCTGTGGCGAGGGAGCTTGCTCCCGTTCGACTGCGAAGCAGTCGCCAGCTATTGGGGTGCTTCGCACCCCAGCGGGAGCAAGCTCCCTCGCCACAAAAGCCGGTTCCTACTGGGGTTAGCCGTTTGCTGCGGTCTTCTTGTCCAGCTCGGAGATGCGCTGTTGCAGCTTGGCCAGGTCAGCATCGATGTCGGCGAGCTTCTTGGCCTTGTCGGCTGCCTCAAGCTTGTTGTCGGCACTGATGGTGGTGCGCTGCTTGAACAGCTCCAGCTGGCGGATCGGCAAGAGCTGGTCGTCGTTGGAGGCGAGGAACTTGCCCAACTGCATGTTCTTCAACACCGCCTTCTCTTCATCGGTGTCGCCGTAGTGGGCGAAGAAATCACGGATCTTGGTTTTCTCGCTGTCCGTCAGCGCCTTGCTCCACACCATCGGGTCGGCCGGAATCAGCGGCGATTTCCAGATCACCTTGAGCATTGCGGCTTTGTCCGGCTGGGTGACTTCCAGGCGGTCCCAGCTTTCGGTGTTGAAGGTGGCCACGTCCAACTGCCCCTTGGCGACGCTGAGTGCGTTGACTTCATGGCTGGAGTTGAGCGTGCGTTTGAACGCGGTGGCGGCATCCACATGGTTCTTGGCGAACACGTAGTAGCCCGGCACCAGGTAGCCCGAGGTGGAGTTCGGGTCACCGTTGCCGAAGGTCAGGTTCTTGGCGTTCTTGAGCATGTCGTCGACGTTGTTGATCGGGCTGTCCTTGCGCACGATCAGCACGCTCCAGTAACCGGCGGCGCCGTTGGCGGCGGCGGTCTGGGCGAAAATCTCGCCGTTGGAACGGTCCACGGCTTCCATCGCCGCCTTGTTGCCCAGCCAGGCCACGTCGACCTTGTTAAAGCGCATGCCCTGGATCAAACCGGCGTAGTCGGAGGCGAAGGTGGCGTTGATGGTCAGGCCTGTTTTCTTGTGCATGTCATCCAAAAACGGCTGCCAGATGCTCTTGAGGTTCTGCGAAGACTCGGTGGACATGATGCCGAAGTTGATGGCTTTGTCGGCAGCCTGGGCAGTGCCCATGGCGGCGCCGGCCAGCAACACCGCAGACAGAAACACTTGGCCGATACGGTTCAACATGGACGGGATTCCTGTGGGTCGTGAGTAGGGTTTCAAGCGCGCGCCATGGCCAGCCGAGGCGTGGCGACGGCTGTGCGGGTGTGGTCGGAAAACATCAGGCTGGTGTCGACGTCGGCACCGTACAAATCGTTGAGGAACTGGCTGCTCATGGCGCTGCCCTGCCCGTCGAAATGAATGCGCCCACCTTTAAGGGCCACGGCACGCGGGCAATAACGCATGGCGTAATCGACTTGATGCAGGGTCACCACCACGGTCTTGCCGTCGCGGCGGTTGATGTCGGCGAGGATCTCCATGACCTTGCGCGCCGACTCCGGGTCCAGCGAGGCAATAGGCTCGTCAGCGAGGATGACTTCGGCGCGCTGGGTCAATGCACGGGCAATCGCCACCCGCTGCTGCTGGCCGCCGGACAAGGTCGAAGCACGCTGCCCGGCCAGGTCGGCCAAGCCCACGCGGGCGAGGGATTCGAGGGCAAAGGCTTTTTCCTCGGCATTGAACAAACCGAGGTTGCCGCGCCAGCGTGGCATGCGGCCCAGGCAGCCGAGCAATACGTTGTCGAGCACGCTCAGGCGGTTGACCAGGTTGAACTGCTGGAAGATGTAGCCGATGTCTGCGCGCAACCGCCGCACCTTGCCATTCAAGCGCCCACTGGCCTGCACCTCCCGGCCCAACACCTTGACGCTGCCACCGTTGCTCTTGTCGCAACAGGCCAGGCCCGCCAAATGGCGCAACAACGTGGACTTGCCGGAACCGGAAGCGCCAATCAGCGCGACCATCTCACCTGCGGCAATGGTGAGTTCGAGGTCGACCAATGCGGACTTCTTCGCAAAGGTCTTGTTCAAGTGATCGACATGGATAGCGTGAGTCATGGGCTTCTCTGTCTGGTTTGAACAGCCACACAAGGGCTGCGGTTGAGTTCAAACGACAGTAGGCGCGGGAGGTGTCAGTGCTATTACTTGCACATGACTGCCGGGCGGCGGTTTGATGAAGGTTTTGTGAAAGGTTGGATGCGACCCTGAGAGGTCTTGTTGTGGCGAGCAGGCTTGCCCTGCGTTTGGCTGCGCAGCAGCCCCAATAAGACCACCGCGCTTATTCAGGCAGAACGCGTCCTCAGGTTTTAGGGCCGCTTCGCAGCCCAACGCAGGGCAAGCCTGCTCGCCACAGGGGATTGGCTTGCCTTAAGGTATTCAGTGTTGACCGATCGTTCCCACGCTCTGCGTGGGAATGCCGCCTGGGACGCTCTGCGTCCCGAAGCAGGCGAAGGTTTGCGCAACGGTGACGCAGAGCGTCACGGGATGCATTCCCACGCAGAGCGTGGGAACGATCGGTAGCCTGCGTATGGCTCTCTCTTCTTAGCAGCCCTCTTGTTAGGACATGCCCTACACAGATTTCGGGTTGCGTCCGAACATAGCTCACCGCTAACCTTCTCGAGTCGTTGCAAAATCAACGACCGGGTGTGGAAGCCCGAATGATCCAGGCGCCTTAGCGCCCACAGAAGTGAGCGCTTTTTTCATAACTCACGGAGTATCCGTATGAAAAAAGTAACGCCTAACCCAATATCGTCTACCCCGGATGAAACCTCACAAGCCACAAAGAACATCATCTTCACCGTCCGCCCCGGCCTCAGTACCGAAGTTGCCTTGAGCAATGCCAGCGAGATGCTGGAATCGGCGACGGTGTGTGCCTATGACTGTGCCGAGCATTTGGACGGTTCAAGCCGCAAACAGGTGCTGGCGGTGGTGCAGATGGTTGAGATTGCGCAGTTGTTGGTGGATCAAGCGCTGAATCGGGAGTGTCCCGTGGCCTGATGGCTGAGGCGATCTAGTGTGGGAGCGTACATCAGGGGATATTTGCGTCACGCACGCGCAGTCGCGGGGTGACGAAATCCAGGAAGGCGCGCACTTTCAACGGCAATGGCGCCTGCCCTTTATGCACCAGGCTGATGGGCAATGCCGCTGATTCATAGGGCTGCAACACCACCTGCAAATCACCCTTTTGCACTGCGTCCGCCACTTGATACGACAGCACTCGAATCACGCCAACACCCAGTGTTGCCGCCGTGATCGCCGCGTCCGCCGTGTTTACCGACAGCCGCGAATGCACGGGCACGGCCTGTTGCGCTTTACCCGCCCCAAACACCCAGGCGCCCACCGAGGACAGCACTTCAAAGGTGATGCAACTGTGGTCCGTCAGCGCCTGCGGCGTGGTCGGTTCGCCATGGGTTTGCAAATACCGAGGGCTGGCACACACCACCCGCCGCACCGTGCCGACTTGCAGCGCCTTGAGCGAACTGTCCGGCAGGTCACCAATGCGCACGGCCACATCGCACTGTTCTTCCATCAGGTGTACTACGCGGTCGGTGAGCATCAGGTTGACGCTGATCTCGGGGTATTGCGCCAGAAACTCCGCCACCACCGGCACGATATGCAGGCGCCCGAACACGATGGGCGCGGTCACCGTGAGCTCGCCTTTGGGAACGGCATATTCGCCGGTGGCGGCCCGTTCGGCTTCGCCGATCTCTTCGAGGATCCGCCGGCACGCCGCCAGATAGGAAGCGCCCACGTCCGTCAGCGACAACTGCCGCGTGGTGCGGTGCAGCAGCCGGGATTTCAGGTGAGCTTCCAGTTCCGCGACTTTACGGCTGACGGTGGCCAGCGGCATGCCCAACTGGCGCGCTGCCGCCGACAGGCTGCCCGCCTCCACCACCGCAACAAACACCGACATCGATTCAAGACGGTTCATAACGCCCTATCATTTTTTGGAAGGATGATTACCGATCCTAGGGGATTATCGATATAAACGCGACTGCGTAAGGTTGGCGACTCATCCCCCAGCGACATGAGGCAAACGCCATGACATCCGAGAATGCACCGCCGCGAGGCAAGATCATCATGATGGCGGTGATCGCCGGCGCGGTGGTCACCAACATTTACTGCACCCAGCCGGTGCTGCCGTTGATCGCCTCGGACATGGGCGTCGCAGTGTCGACGGTCAACCTGGTGGCAGGCGCAGCCTTGCTGGGGTTTGCCACCGGGTTGGCGTTTTTATTGCCCATGGGCGACCGCTTTGACCGGCGCAAGCTGGTACTCGGGCAGATTGCGCTGGCGTTCTGCTTTGCCTTGGCGGCGGCTTTTGCGCCGAGTATCTGGGCGTTGATCGGCGCCTCGTTCGGGCTGGGCGTGGTGTGTTGCGTTCCGCAGCAACTGGTGCCCTTTGCGGCAGTGATGTCGCAGCCCCACGAACGCGGGCGCAATGTGGGCACGGTGGTCAGCGGGATCATGTTGGGGATTTTGCTCGGCCGCACCATCAGTGGTGTGGTCGGTGAGGCGTATGGCTGGCGGGCGGTGTACGCCATGGAGGCGGCGTTCATGATCCCGGTGTGGTTTATCGCGGCGAGGCTACTGCCGGCGGGCGTGCCGAGTACGAACCTGTCCTACCCTCGGCTGCTGGCATCGCTGTGGCCGTTGATGCGCGATAACAGCCCGATTCGGCAATCAATGATGGTGCAGGCGTTGTTGTGGGCGTGCTTCAACGCGTTTTGGGTGAATTTGGCCGGGTTGCTCGCCAATGGACCGTGGCAGCTGGGCAGTGCCTGGGCCGGTGGTTTCGGGATTATCGGCGCAGTGGGTGCGTTCGCAGCGTCGTATGGCGGCCGGGCGGCGGACAAACTGGGTTGTCGCAAGGTGATCGGGGCCAGCGTGGGGATTGTGACCTTGGCGTTTTTGCTGCTGGCGGGGGCGCAGACCTCGCTGATCTTGCTGGTGCTGGGCGTAGTTGTGCTGGATATCGGTGTGCAGGCCGGGTTGGTGGCCAATCAGACGCGGGCGTTTGCGGTGGACCCCAAGGCGCAGGGGCGGATTAACAGTTTGTATATGACCGCGACGTTTGTGGGTGGAGCGGTTGGGGCGACGGTGAGTGGGTGGTTGATGGCGCAGTTTGGTTGGGTGGGGATTGTGGAATTTGGGGTGGTGTTGGGGGTGGTGGCTGGGGTGATTCACTGGCTCGGTGCGCCGCGCCAGGTTCGAGAACTGGCGTAAATCTCAGATCAAATGGAGATCAAAACTGTGGGAGCGGGCTTGCCCGCGATAGCGGTGGACCAGGCAATACCTAGGCAGCAGGTGTACCGCTATCGCAGGCAAGCCAGCTCCCACAGTGGATTGCATTTCAAGTCAGGTAACGCTCGTTCCCACGCTCTGCGTGGGAATGCCGCCTGGGACGCTCTGCGTCCCCAAGTGGGCCTGACGCAGAGCGTCACCGGATGCATTCCTTTGCTGCGCGTGGGAACGATCAAATTCGAACGATCAAAGGGGATCTACTGTGGGAGCTGGCTTGCCTGCGATGGCGGTGGGTCAGTTGGCAGATGGGTAGCTGATACACCGCTATCGCAGGCAAGCCAGCTCCCACAGGGGATTGCGTTTCAAGTCAGGAATAAAAAAGGCGACCTTTCAAAGGTCGCCTTTTGTTATTGCGCGTATTGCTTGCTCAACCCCGGCGGCACGCCATGCACATCGGTGTCTTCCCACGGCCCGTTCGGGCTGATGGAGCGGCTCCAGCCGTTGCTCCAGCGGTAGTAGGTGCGCTGGCGGTAGAAGGTGTCGGGCTGTTCGTCCAATACATACACCTGCATCTTGCCGTCCCAGTGGCTGGCGGCGCCCGGTGGAGGGGCGAAGGTCGGCGACTTGCTTGGCACAGGTTTCGGCGGCGGTGTTACCGGGCCGGAAGGCTTGGTGCTCGGTTGGGTCGACGGGCTAGACGGTGGGATGGTCGGGCCGGTGGGTGCGGGAGGCCGATGGACCGCACAAGCGCTCAGCCCCAATACCAGGCTGAGCAAGGTGATACGTGCAAATGCGGTCATAGGCGTTTCCTCGATTTACTTGTCCGGAGTGTCAATGGTCAGTTGCTGCAGCGCAGTGGTAGTGCTGGCCAAAGGTTGGCTGCGGCCGATCCACTCGCCAGTGGTCGGCTGACCGGCCCGGGATATGCGCGCAACCAGTTGGACTTCGGGGAAGTTCGACAGTTTCAACTGCGGCATCATTGCGTCCGCATCGCCCAGTTCGACGGTGACCGGCAGTTCAGCCACGGTGACACGCTTGGCTGCCAGCGGCGCAGGCGGGCCGTTTACCGCACGGGCGAAGATGAACACGCTGTCGGTGGGCAGGGCTTTGGCCTTTACCTCAGGTGCCAGGTCCACACGGACTTTCATCACGGTTTTTGCCGCGACGGTGCCACCGCTTTCCTTGAGCTTCTCGGCCGCGCGGTCGATACCGCCTTGCAGCGCGACACGGGAGTTGTCTTGCGCTGGCAACTGGGCCAACAGGCGGTTCCAGTAATCGATGGCTTCCTGATAACGCTGGCCTTCAAAGGCGGCGATACCCAGCAGGCCAAGGCTGGTGACTTCTTTGGGGTCGAGCTTCAAGGCTTCATCGGTCAGCGCCTGCACCTTGGGCGACCATTGTTTGTTGTCGGCAAAGTACTGCGCCTGGGCCCATTGGCCGAGCAGTTCGGGCTGGCGACCGGCGAGAGCGACGGTGCGCTCGAAGATTTTCGCGGCATCGGCGGAACGGTCCTGAGCCATGTAAGCGCGACCGAGGAAGTACAAGCCTTCCGCCGAGTCCGGCTGGGCGGCGGCGGCGCGCTCCAGGCGGCGGGTCATGTCTTGCATCGACACCGGCGGCTGGGAGAATTCGCGGGTCAGCTCGACCTTGTCGCTCGCCCCGTAATGCAGGTACAGCGCAACGCCCAGGACCGGCACGAGAAACGCCGCCAACAACGGCAGTGGTTTGCCCAGGCGCGATTCACGCGGCTTTTCCACGCCTTCGGTATCAGCCAGCAACTCACGCGCAGCCTCGGCGCGGCCGGTGTCGAGCTGGGCGGCATTCAGCACGCCTTCGTCCTGCTGCACTTGCAGCTCGGCTACGCGTTCCTGGTAGAGCGCCACGTTCAGTGCGGTGCGGTCCTCTTCACGCTGGGCACGGCGGCCGCGCAGTACAGGGATCAACAGAAAACTCAGGGCAATCAGGAGCAGCAACCCTGCTGCGAGCCAAAAATCAATCATCAGTCTTGGTGTCCAGCAATTGGTCGAGGCGTTTGCGTTCATCCGGGGAGAGCGCATCGGAACCATCAGTAGGCGCAGCGCGGCGACGGCGCACGATCACGGCCATCACCACCACGCCGGCCAGCAACAGCCCAGCGGGGCCGAACCAGAGCAACGCAGTCTTGCCGGTAAGGGCCGGTTTGTAGCGCACGAAATCACCGTAGCGGTCGACCATGAAGTCGATGATCTGCTGGTTGTCCTTGCCCTCCCCCAGCATGCGGAAAATCTCTTTGCGCAGGTCGGCGGCGATCGGGGCGTTGGAGTCGGCGATGTCCTGGTTCTGGCACTTGGGGCAGCGCAGTTCCTTGGTCAATTCGCGAAAACGCTCACGGTCACCGTCCTTGGCGAACTCGTAGGTGTCGATGGCCGCATGGGCGACGCCAACCAGTCCAAGTGCAAGAACCGCAGCGGCTAACAGACGCTTCATGGCTTGGCCTCATCGACCAGTGCCTGGTACTTGGCGGCCAGTTGCTCGCGCCAGACCACTTCGTCGATCACGCCAACATACTTGTCGCGGATCACGCCTTTGGCATCGATGAAGAAGGTTTCCGGCGCGCCGTATACACCGAGGTTGAGACCGAGGTTGCCGTCCTCATCGCGGATATCCAACTGGTAGGGGTTATGGAACTCGGCCAGCCACTTCAAGGCGGCAGCATTGTCGTCCTTGTAGTTGATGCCGTAGATCACCACGCCCTGCTCGGCCAGTTTGTTCAGTACCGGGTGTTCAACGCGGCAGGAAATGCACCAGGTGCCCCACACATTGACCAGCGCCGGTTTACCCAGCAGGTCGGCCTGGGTCAGGGTTTTGTCGCCCTGCACGGTCTTCAGGCTGAACGCAGGGAAGGGTTTACCGATCATCGCCGAGGGCAACTCGGCCGGATCGAGGTACAAGCCGCGATACAAGAACACTGCCATCACCAGAAAGGCCGCCAGCGGCAACACCATCAACCAACGCTTCATGCCGCCGCTCCTTGCAGGCCGAGGGCTTCACGCACACGGCTTTTGACCTTGACGCGATAACGCCGGTCCAGCGCGGCCAGCAACCCGCCGAAACCGGTGAGCAAACCGCCGAACCAGATCCAGCGCACAAACGGTTTGACGTGCACGCGCACCGCCCAGGCGCCGTCGCCCAGCGGCTCACCCAATGCCACATAGAGGTCACGGGTGAAACCGGCGTCGATACCCGCTTCGGTCATCATCGAGCTTTGCACGGTGTACAGGCGTTTCTCCGGGTGCAGCACCGCCACTTCCTTGCCGTTGCGCACGACACGAACAGTGCCTTTGTCGGACGTGAAGTTCGGGCCTTCGAAGTGCTTGGCGCCTTCGAAAATGAAGTGGTAACCGGCCAGGTCCATGGACTCACCCGGCGCCAGGCGCAGGTCGCGCTCAGCGCTGTTCTGGCTGGACAGCACCACGCCGAGGGCGCACACGGCGATGCCGATGTGGGCGACTTGCATGCCCCAGTAGCTGCGGGTCAACGTCGGCAAGCCTTTGATCAGGCCTTTGTGACGGGTCTTGTCGAAAATATCGCGAACGCCGGCCAGCAATACCCAGGCAGCCAGCAGGAAAGTGGCGAGCACCGCCCAATTGAAATCGCCGTAGGCGAACCCGGCGATCACTGCCAGGGCCACGCTGCCCAGCAGCACCGGCATCAGCATGCCGGCCAGCCATTTGACCGGCGTGTCTTTCCAGCGCACCAGCACACCAACGGCCATGACCACCATCAACAGGCCCATCAACGGGATAAACAACGCGTTGAAGTACGGCGGCCCGACGGACAGCTTGGCGCCGCTCAAAGCGTCCAGCACCAAGGGGTACAGGGTGCCGAGCAGGATCATCGACGCGGCCACCACCAGCACCAGGTTATTGCCCAGCAGCAGGGTTTCCCGCGACCACAGGTTAAAGCCGACCTGGCTCTTGACCACGGGTGCGCGCAACGCAAACAGGGTCAGCGAGCCACCGACTACAAACAGCAGGAAGATCAGGATGAACACGCCGCGCTCCGGGTCGGACGCAAACGCATGCACCGAGGTCAACACGCCCGAACGCACCAGGAAAGTACCCAGCAGGCTGAGGGAAAACGCGGCGATGGCCAGCAACACGGTCCAGCTTTTGAACACGCCGCGTTTTTCGGTGACGGCCAGCGAGTGAATCAGCGCGGTGCCCACCAGCCAGGGCATGAACGAGGCGTTTTCCACCGGGTCCCAGAACCACCAGCCGCCCCAGCCGAGTTCGTAGTAGGCCCACCACGAACCGAGGGTGATACCGATACCGAGGAACGCCCAGGCCACAATGGTCCATGGCCGCGACCAGCGCGCCCAGGCCGCATCGAGGCGCCCGCCGAGCAAGGCGGCGATGGCAAACGCAAAGGCCACGGAGAAACCGACGTAGCCCATGTAGAGCATCGGCGGGTGCACGATCAGGCCGATGTCTTGCAACAACGGGTTGAGGTCATGCCCATCCATCGGGATCTGCGGCAGGATGCGCGTGAACGGGTTGGAGGTCATGATCAAAAACAGCAGGAAGCCGATGCTGATCATGCCCATCACCGCCAACACGCGGGCCAGCATGACCTGCGGCAGTTGGCGCGAGAACACCGATACGGCAAAGGTCCAGCCGCCAAGGATCAAGGCCCACAGCAGCAACGAACCTTCGTGGGCGCCCCACACGGCGCTGAACTTGTAGTACCACGGCAGCGCGCTGTTGGAGTTATTGGCGACATAGGCGACGGAAAAGTCGTCGGTCATAAAGGCGTAGGTCAGGCAGCCAAACGCGAACACCAAAAAGGCAAACTGGCCCCAGGCGGCCGGCTGCGCCAGGCTCATCCACAGGCGGTCGCCGCGCCAGGCGCCGAGCAACGGCACCACGGCCTGGACGATGGCGAAGCACAGGGCGAGGATCATCGCCAACTGGCCCAGCTCCGGAATAAACAGTGCGGACGTCATGGCTTAGCCCTCCTTGGCAGGTGCTGGGGCCGATTGGCCGCTGTCTTTCAACGCCTTGGTCACTTCCGGCGGCATGTACTTCTCATCGTGCTTGGCGAGTACTTCATCGGCCACCACCACGCCGTCGGCGTTGAGCTTGCCCAGGGCGACGATGCCCTGGCCTTCACGGAACAGGTCCGGGAGGATGCCGCGATAGGTGATGGTCACGGCTTTGTTGAAGTCGGTGACCACAAAGGTCACGTCAAGGGAATCACCGGAACGCTTCAAGGAGCCCTTCTCGACCATGCCGCCGGCGCGGATGCGCGTGTCGACAGGCGCTTCGCCATTGGCGATCTGGGTCGGGGTGTAGAACAGGTTGATGTTCTGCTGCAAGGCGCTCAGGGCCAGGGTCACGGCAATGCCGACGCCGGCCATGATGGCGAGGATGATCAACAGACGCTTTCTACGCAGCGGATTCACTTATCGGTCTCCCGGCGCAAACGACGCGCCTCTTGTTGCAGGTAACGCTTGCGGGCCAGGATCGGCGCGGCAACGTTGAGGGCCAGCACTGCCAGGCAGATGCCATAGGCCGTCCAGACATACAGGCCGTGATGGCCCATGGCGAGAAATTCACTGAACGAGTTGAAGTTCATCCGCGCGCTTCCAGGCTGTTTTGCACTTCGGTCTTGACCCAACTGGTGCGGGCTTCACGTTTGAGCACTTCGAGGCGCATGCGCATCAGCAGCACGGCGCCGAAGAAGCAGTAGAACCCCAGCACCATCAGCAGCAGCGGCGCCCACATTTCCACGGGCATCGCCGGTTTTTCGGTGAGGGTGAAGGTGGCGCCCTGGTGCAGAGTGTTCCACCACTCCACCGAGTATTTGATGATCGGGATGTTGATTACGCCGACAATCGCCAGCACCGCACAGGCCTTGGCCGCGCTGTCGCGGTTGCTGATGGCATTGCCCAGGGCGATGAGGCCGAAGTACAGGAACAGCAGGATCAGCATGGAGGTCAGTCGCGCATCCCACACCCACCACGAACCCCAGGTGGGTTTGCCCCAGATCGCGCCGGTGACCAGCGCCACGGCGGTCATCCAGGCGCCGATGGGCGCGGCGCATTGCAGGGCCACGTCGGCCAGTTTCATCTTCCACACCAGCCCGACGATGCCGCACACCGCCAGCATCACATAGCAGGACTGGGCCAGCATGGCGGCGGGCACGTGGATATAGATGATGCGAAAGCTGTTGCCTTGCTGGTAGTCCGGCGGCGCGAAGGCCAGGCCCCAGACCAGGCCGATGCCGATCAGCAAAATGGCGGCGATGCTCAACCACGGCAGCAATTTGCCGCTGATGCCGTAAAACCATTTGGGCGAGCCGAGCTTGTGAAACCAGGTCCAGTTCATTGCTGTTTCCATCACGGTGGCTGTGCGTCATTGCGCAAAGCTCAGGGTCTTTACTGGCCAAGGCATAACACTTGGCCAGACCTCATTATTCGCCGACGCTGATCTTCAGGCCAGCCGCTATAGCAAAGGGTGTCAGGGTTACCGCCAGGGCGGTCAGGCTGCCAAGCCACAGGAGGTAACCGGTCGCCGGCATGCCCATGAGCGCGGCCTGCAAGGCGCCGCTGCCCAGGATCAACACCGGGATGTACAAAGGCAGAATCAGCAGGGCCAGCAACAGGCCACCCCGCTTCAAACCGACGGTCAACGCTGCGCCCACCGCCCCCAACAGGCTGAGCACCGGCGTACCGAGTAACAAGGACAGGAGCAACACCGGCAGGCACTCAACGGGCAAGCCGAGCATCATCGCCAGCAGCGGCGAGAGCAATACTAGCGCCAAGCCGGAAAAAACCCAGTGTGCCAGCACCTTGGCCAGTACCAGAAGTGGCAAGGGGTGCGACGAAAGGACCCACTGTTCGAGGGAACCGTCTTCAAAATCACTGCGAAACAGCCCGTCCAGCGAGAGCAGCACCGATAAAAGCGCGGCCACCCACACCAGTCCCGGGGACAAGGTTTGCAACAGTTTAGTCTCGGGGCCGACTGCCAGCGGGAACAGCGCGATGACGATGGCGAAAAATACCAAGGGATTGGCCAATTCAGCCGGGCGACGGCACAACAGGCGGGCTTCACGGGCGACTAACAGCGCGAACACACTCATGCCGACCACCGCCCTAAATCCAGGTCGCGGTAACCGGCGGGCCTGCGCGCCAGCGTGTGGTGGGTGGTGAGCAGCACCAGGCCACCCTGTTCACAGTGCTGTGCCAGGTGTTCTTCGAGTTGGGCGACGCCCTGCTTGTCGAGGGCGGTGAAGGGTTCGTCGAGAATCCACAGCGGCGGGCCAGGCAGATACAAACGTGCCAGCGCCACGCGGCGCTGCTGGCCGGCGGACAAGGTGTGGCAAGGGACATCTTCGAAGCCTTTAAGGCCAACAGCGGCCAAGGCTTGCCAGATGGCATCGCGGGGCGCCGGATGATGCAGGGCGCTGAGCCAGCTGAGGTTTTCTTCCGGCGTGAGCACGTCCTTGATGCCGGCGGCGTGGCCGATCCAGATCAGGTTGCGCGCAAGCTCGGTGCGTTGTTCGTTGAGGGGCTTGCCGTTGAGTCGAACCTCACCGGCCGTCGGCTGCATCAACCCGGCCAGCAGGCGCAGCAAACTGGTCTTGCCGCTGCCATTGGGGCCGCTGATCTGCACCATGTCGCCGCCCGCCAGCCGCAGTTCGAGGTGCTCGAACAGCAGGCGCAGGTCGCGTTCACAGGCAAGCGCTACGGCTTCTAGAAGAGGGCTGGTCAAAAGATCGCGGGCCTTTACGGTTCAAGTCGGCGGTGCAGCGGCCGTTATAGAGAAGTGCACAATAACGGCTTTGGCGACCGATTTTAGAGAGCTGGATCAAATAGTTGTGAGGTTTTTACCGCTCTCTTTGCAGACGGGCGGCATTATACATGTGATGCCCTACTCTAAAGAGGGCAATTTCCCCAGAGACGACGCGCACGATGACCGGTGAGATCAACCTTCCTACGCTGCCGCCAGCACCGACGCCCGGGCCTGCCCCGCTGCCGCCGACCGGCGAGTTGTTGAAACTGCTGGAGCCGCAGACCGGCCTGATCGACCCTGGCAAAACCGCGAACGCCGAGGTGATAGCGCTTAAACAAGGCGGCGATGCATTTCAGCTGTTGCTCAAGTTGACCCTCGAAAGCGGCCGCCAGACATTGGTACAGGCCAGCAGCGCCCAGCCGTTGCCGCTGGGCAGCAACGTGGCGGTGAGCCAGACGCCGACCGGCAACCTGACCATCACCTTGCAGCAAGCCCTGAGCGCCAATGTGGCCGCCCTGACCCGCATCGACACCACGCAACTGCCGGTGGGCACGCTGTTGCAGGCCAAGGTGCTGACCACCCAGATGCTGCCGCAAGGCACCGCGCAACCGGCGATCTATCGCTCATTGGTCAGCGTACTCAATAACGCCCTGGCCGGCACCACGTTGAGTCTGGAAAGCCCGCAGCCGCTGCGGGTCGGCAGCTTGCTCAGCGCCGTGGTGCAAAATGCGCAAACCCTGAATTTCGTGCCGTTGAGCGGGCTGAAGGATCAACTGGCCGTGGCGCAACAGCTGTCGACCCAGCAAAGTCGACAAGGCTCGCTGGATGTGCTGTTCAACGCGCTGCAAAGCCTGCCTACCGATGACACCACCTCCAGCGACCTGCGCGCCGCCGCCGCGCGCTTGCTCAACGCCCTGCCCGACCTGGCTCAAGTCAGCAACCCCAAGGTGCTGGCGCAGTTGGTACAAAGTAGCGGCGTGTTTCTTGAAGCCAAACTGCTGGCCGGGCAAGACCCGCAAGTGCCACCGCTGGACATGAAAGGCAGCCTGCTGCGGCTGGTCGCCGAACTGCTGCCCGCCCTGCCCGCCGCCACTAATCTGAACGCCATCCTCGCCGCCAATACCCTGGCCCAGGTACTGCCCAACTTCGTGCGCAACCCGCTCAGCACCCTCGGCCAGATCGGCGCACGACAAGCCCCGGCGGGCTTTCCGCTGCCGGACCGGCTGATGGCCAAACTTGCAGGCGAAGGCGACCTGGAAAACCTGCTGCGCCTGGCCGCCGGGGCCATTTCCCGGCTGCAAAGCCACCAGTTATCGAGCCTGGAGCAAACCGGCACTACCGCCGATGGCCGCCTGCAAACCACTTGGCAGCTGGAAATCCCCATGCGCACCTTGCAGGACATTGTGCCGTTGCAGGTCAAGTTCCAGCGTGAAGAACCGCCGCCGGACAAGGACCAACCGGAGCGCAAGGAAAAGAAAGACCCCAAGCAAATGCTCTGGCGCGTCGAGCTGGCCTTCGACATGGAGCCGCTGGGGCCGTTGCAGGTGCAGGCGCAACTGACCCAGGGCAAATTGTCCAGCCAGCTGTGGGCCTCGCGCCCGTTTACCGCCAGCCTGATCGAAAGCCATTTGGGCAGCTTGCGCGAGCGCCTGGTGACCTCGGGCATCAATGTCGGCGACCTGGACTGCCACCTCGGTACGCCGCCACGTGGGCCACGAACCGGATTGGAGCAACGCTGGGTGGATGAAACCGCATGAAAAACTCCCTTCCGCCACGCCAGGCGATTGCCCTCAAGTACGACGGCCAGCAAGCGCCAACCCTGACGGCCAAGGGCGACGATGCCCTGGCCGAAGCCATTTTGAAGTTGGCGCGGGAAAATGAAGTGCCGATCTATGAGAATGCCGAGCTAGTGAAACTGCTGGCGCGCATGGAATTGGGCGACAGCATCCCGGAGGAGCTGTACCGCACGGTGGCCGAGATTATTGCGTTTGCGTGGACGCTCAAGGGCAAATTCCCGGTGGGCTATGACCCGAATGCCGAGCCGATGGAGCGGGATGTGACTGCGCGTGGGGATGATTACTAGCTACACGCAAATCCAAATGTGGGAGCTGGCTTGCCTGCGATGGCATCAACCGGGTGTACCTGACACTCCGAGGTGTCTGCATCGCAGGCAAGCCAGCTCCCACAGTCGGTCTCTATTGTCAGTTCAGGACTTCACTCAAGGGAATGAAATTGACGCGGTCGCCAATATCGAGTGTCGTCCCCTCCAACACCTCCACAAACCCTTCGGCCCACGCCGCGCTGCGTAGCACGCCGGAGCTCTGGTTGCGGTAGATAATCGCCCGGCCCTGCTCGATACGCCCGCGCAGGTACTCGCGGCGGTTGCCCGGCTGAGGCCACACGAACCCCACCGGCACTTCGAAGCGCAGCGGCGCCACGTCCTGCACGCCTTGGCGGCGCAGCAGATAGGGCCGGGCCAGCAGCGCAAAGGTCACCAAAGTCGACGCCGGGTTGCCGGGCAGGCCAATCACCGGCACACCGCGAAAGTGCCCGAAGGTCAGCGGTTTGCCCGGCTTGATCGCAAGTTTCCACAGGGCCAGTTCGCCCTCTTCGCGCAGGGCGATGCCGAGAAAGTCCGCCTCGCCGACCGAGACACCGCCGGTGGACAGGATCAGGTCGACACTGCCCAGGCTTGCCAGGCGTGTGCGGGTCTTTTCCAGGTCATCCGGAAGAATCCCGGCATCGATCACTTCACAGCCCATGCGCACAAGCCAGCTGCACAACACACGCCGGTTGCTGTTGTAGATCTGCCCCGGCCCCAGCGGCAGGCCGGGTTCGATCAGTTCATCGCCGGTGGACAGCACGGCCACGCGTACCCGGCGCACCACACTTAAACAGTCATGCCCGAGGGAAGCAGCCAGGCCCAGCTCTATCGGGCCAAGCCGGGTGCCTGCGTTTAGCACCAACTCGCCGACCGTGGTTTCCTGGCCTTGGGGGCGGATGTTCTGGCCGGCCCGCAAGCGCTCGGTGAAGCTCACGCGGTCGTCGGCGTGGACCACGGCGTTTTCCTGCATCTGCACACAATCGGCGCCTTCGGGCACCGGCGCGCCGGTAAAGATGCGCGCGCAAGTGCCGGCCGCCAGTGGCTGCGGTGCCTGGCCGGCGAAGATGCGCTGGCTCACGGGCAGCGGCTCGCCGGTCCAATCCGACAGGCGCAGGGCGTAACCGTCCATGGCGCTGTTGGGCCAGGGCGGCAGGTCGAGGGTGGAGACCAAATCTTGCGCCAATACGCGGCCATCACACTCGGCCAAGGGCTGCACGTCGTGCTCGCGAATCGGCGTTGCTTCAGCCATGTCCAGTAGTTGCTGCAGCGCTTGTTCCACCGGCATCAGTGCACCGGACTTGCCAGGCTTATCCACGGGATTCGCAGGGTTCGGCCTGCTTCAGGTGCGGCACAAAGTTGCACGGGCGGTGGCGGTTATCCAGTTGCTCGGCAAGGATGCCATCCCAACCGGTGCGCACCGCGTTGGTCGAACCCGGCAGGCAGCAGACCAGCGTGCCATTGGCCAGGCCGGCCAGGGCGCGTGATTGGACGGTGGAGGTGCCGATATCAGCCACGGAGATCTGGCGGAACAGTTCGCCAAAACCATCGACCTGCTTGTCCAGCAGGCAGCTGACGGCTTCGGGCGTGCTGTCGCGGCCGGTGAAGCCGGTGCCGCCGGTGATCAGCACCACTTGCACCACGTCTTCGGCGATCCAGTGGGCGACCTGGGCGCGGATTTTGTACAGGTCGTCCTTGAGCAGTACGCGCTCGGCCAGGTTGTGGCCGGCGGCGGCCAGGCGATCGACGAAGACCTGGCCGGAGGTGTCGGTGTCCAGGGTGCGGGTGTCGCTGACAGTCAGCACAGCGATATTGAGGGGTACGAAGGGCGCATCAGCCTTGGCTTTCATGGCTTGGTCCGGTTGTCGAATGAACAGCCCGATGTTATATCACAGGCCCCTATTTGCCTGCCGCTGCGGAACCACCATGTCGCTTGATTCTTCGCCCCTGCCTTGTTCGATCCTGCTGCTGGCCGGCGGCCGTGGCCAACGCATGGGCGGCCAGGACAAAGGCCTGCTGCCCTGGCACGGCCAGCCATTGGTTGCACATTTGCAGCGCCTGACCCGACCGCTGACCAATGACCTGATCATCTCGTGCAACCGCAACCATGAGCAGTACGCGCCCTATGCCGACCAGTTGGTGAGCGACGACAGCCCGGACTTCCCCGGCCCGCTGGCGGGCATCCGCGCGGGCCTGGCCGCCGCGCGCCATGCGCATGTGCTGATACTGCCGTGTGACGTACCCAACATCGACGTGGGACTGTTGGCCGATTTGTGTGAGACGGCACACCGCAACCCGCAGGTGCCGGTGATGGTACGCCATGGCGAGTTCTGGGAACCCTTGATCTGCATCATCCCCACCCACCTCAAAACCCAGGTACAACAGGCATGGGACGCCGGTGAGCGCAGCCCGCGCAAGATATTCCTGCAGTTGGGCGGTGTGGGCCTGGAATGCCAAGCTGACGACCCACGCCTGGCCAATCTGAATACACCCGAGCTGTTGCACCCTGGGTCTGGCGTGTCAGAATGAACCTCGCACAAGGAACTTTGTCGACGCCATGCGCGTCACAAGGTCAGCTATTTAAAAGAATTCTCTTGGAGACAAACTCATGACTCAACGGACCATCGCCGCTCTCATGCTTGCACTGGGCCTCGCCACTCTCGCCGGTTGCGCTTCGCCTACAGTGATCACCCTGAATGACGGTCGCGAAATCCAGGCCGTCGACACCCCTAAATACGACAAGGCTTCGGGCTTCTACGAGTTCGAACAACTTGACGGCAAGCAGACCCGTATCAACAAGGATCAGGTTCGCACCGTTAAAGACCTGTAAGTCTTAAGCGTTTGCCCACAAGGCCCGCCATGTGCGGGCCTTGTCGTTTCTGGCGGTTACCAGTCGAGGGTGATGCGGCTGCGAAAATGGCGTTGTTCACCGGTCACCGGGTCAATAAAGCGCACGCCCTGGGCCAGCAGTTTGAGTGGGTTGGCGTAGTCGTCCTCGGCATCCTTGAGCACATCGGGGTAGAACGGGTCGTTGCAGATACTCGCCCCCAGCGCCGTCATGTGCACCCGCAGCTGGTGCTTCTTGCCGGTCACGGGGAACAGGCCGTAGCGCCACAGATCGCCATTTTTCTCGCGCACTTGCACCGCCGTTTCGGTGTTGCTGGCGCCCGGCCCTTCCTGCATGCGAAAGAACGGCTGGCCATCGACCAGGCGACTTTTATGCACCAGCGGGAAGGTCAGGTCGGGTAAGGCCGGGGCAATGGCTTCGTAGAATTTATCGATGCGCCGTGTGGGAAACAGCTGTTGATACGCCGACCGGGTTTGCGGGTTGGCCGAGAACAGCACCAGCCCCGCCGTGTGCCGATCAATGCGATGCAGGGGCACCAGCGCGGGGTTATCCAGGCGACGAATCAGGCGGCGCAACAGGGTTTGTTCGACGTATTCGCCGGCCGGGGTCACCGGCAGAAAGTGTGGTTTGTCGGCCACTACCAAGTGCTCATCGGCATACAGGATGCTTTCCTGAACCGGGATCACCTTCTCATTCGGCACTTCGCGGAAATAATAAATGCACAGGCCTTCCTTGTAGGCGAGGTCCAGGCTGATTGGCAGGCCATTGATGTCCAAGACGCGGCCACGGGCGACGCGGTCCAGCCAGTGTTCACGGCTGATCGCCGGAAAGTGCTCGCACAGGCAATCGAGCACTGTCGCCCACGGGCCGGGTGGCAGATACAAGGTGCTGGCTTGATGCTGGGACGCAGAGAAAGCGGATGTGGACATGCAATGCTCGAAACCTGGATAAACCGGCAGGCATTATCCCGCATGGAACGCGATTGGGCCTAGGGCGGATCTCAGGCCTTGGCCAATTGCGCTCGCAACACCGGCGAGGCGCTGGCCGCCTCGGTAAATTCCTTGAGCCAGCGCAACACGTCCACCGCTTCCCAGCGGCCGGGATCGTAGAGCGCGTACAACAAGCCCTGGTAACCCACCACGTCCAGCTGCTTGTGGTAACCAGCGCGCTGGAACAACGCCTCGATCTCGGCGAAGCAGGTATTGAAATGCACTTTGTTAAACGGCGTCTTGCCTTCCGTGACCAGGCCGTCGAGGCGCAGCTCATTCACCGCGTCGCGCACGACGTCGGCGGACATGCGATTGACGCTGCTTTTCAGTTGTTCAACATTCACCACGGGCGTTCCCTCTATTCAATCGCTGTACAAACATACAGTAACTTAATATTCGGAAACTCGCCATCGCGAAAACGCGCCTGTGCAATCAAGACCACCCGTGCGCGACCAGTGGGCCTGCTCAGAGGTTCTGCAACTGAGCACTTATGCGCTGACAATGGCTGCGCAGCACATCCACAAAGTGAATGACGCTGGACGATTCAGGGCGGTGCAACGGCCGCACGACACTCACACAGTAAGAAATCGAATGGGAAAAACGCCGGATCTGCAAACCTCTGCCTACATAGTCCAGAGCGGTGAGCGGATTGACGATTGCAACGCCCACACCCAGGTTTACGGTCGCACACACAGCGCTGGCGTTATGCGTTTCGACCACCAGCCGTCTCTCAATGCCCGCCTGCTGAAAGATCGCGTCGGTTTTGATCCTGTAGGGGTCATCCGCCGCAAGGTAAACAAAGTTTTGCCCATTGAAGTCCTCTGGCGTGAGGACTGCTTTTGCATTGAGCACATGATGAGAAGGCAATACACACACCACATCAAGGTTTAACAAGGTTTCGCTGTGGGTTCCAGGTGGTGTCTCAAGGGTTTCAGTCAGCCCCAAATGATAACGTTGAGCCGTCAGTGACTCTTCCAGGGCGGGAGATTCCTGCGGCGTGACATTGATGCTGACACCCGGGAATTTAATACAAAAATCCTGGCAGACCTGTGGCAGCAAGGCATTCGAAAACGCCGGCTGGCAGGTCAGCGAAATTTGCCCATGGCGAAAGTGCCGGATGGCCTCAGCGGCGTTCTTGACGCGAGCCAGGCCCACATAGCTGCGCTGAACTTCATCGAAGAGCATCAGGCCATGCTCGGTGGGAATCAGTTTCGCGCCCGCGCGTTTGAACAAGGTCAACTGAGTCAAAGTTTCAAAACGACTCAGCTCGCGGCTGATAGTGGGCTGCGAGGTATGCAGCAATGCCGCGGCAGCGGTTGCACTGCCGGTGGTCATGACCGCCCAGAACACTTCCACATGGCGAAAACTGAAATTCATGAGCAAACCCACGCGTTGAATTGAATGGGTCGAACCATATCAGAAATGAATAGATGGCCATCATTTTGATATTTTTTCTTTATTTTTTCGCCATGCACACTTGCATCGTCTGCGCCGAGAAAGTTGTCAGTGCGTTTAGTCGGAGTCATCCAATCGAGGTAGGAAGATGGACCATTTTAATTTTATCAACGGCCATTTACATGTAGAGCAAGTGGATGTAAATGCCATTGTCGAACAGCACGGCAGCCCTGTTTATCTCTATTCAGCACAGACGCTGAAAAATCACTATGCCGTACTACAAAACGCATTTTCTGCACTGGCGCCTTTGATTTGTTTCTCGGTTAAAAGCTGCAGCAATCTCAGCGTCCTCAAGCTCTTGGTCGACCAAGGATCCGGCCTCGATGTGGTCAGTGGCGGTGAACTGTACCGGGCACTGATGGCAGGCGTGACCGCAGACAAGATAGTGTTCGCGGGTGTCGGCAAGTCCCACGAAGAAATCAGCTATGCCGTTGACGTGGGCGTATTCCTTTTCAATGTGGAGTCCGAGGCAGAGTTGCTGCGCCTGGATGCGGTAGCGTCGGCGGCCGGCAAGCGTGTAAAGGTGGCCATTCGGGTCAATCCGGATGTGGTGGATGCCGGTACCCATGAGAAAACGGCCACTGGCGGCCGCCAGACGAAATTTGGCATACCGATTGAACGCGCCTATGAACTGTTTGCCCCAAAGCGTTACGCGAGCGTCGATGTCGTTGGCATCCATATACATCTCGGGTCCCCGATCCCATCGGCCCACACCTACTTGTCTGCCATCGACAAGATTGAAGAAATGGTCAACCGGCTTCAGGCCGCTGACTGCCCGATTGAGTTCATCAATATCGGCGGTGGGTTTCCAGCGCAATACGGAAACGAAAGCAATCCCGTCTGTTCATTGACTGAAACGGGAGCGCATATTTGTGAGCGTCTGCAAGAACTGAAACGTCGTGGTCTGCGCTTCATCATTGAGCCGGGCCGTTCGATCAGCGCGAACGCGGGCGTTTTACTCACCACGGTCGAGTACATCAAACAAGGCTGGGATCGCAAGATTGCAATTGTTGATGCGGGTATGAACGTCCTGCTGCGCCCCACTTTATACGGCGCGAATCACGTCATCTGGCCAACCCGATTTGGCGACTTTTCCGGCCATTGGACGGCGTTGAGCGAAAGCGTCCGTGAGGCGGGAGCCGCGCCTCTGGAAGAGGTCGACATTGTTGGCCCCATTTGTGAAACCGGCGATCACTTCGCATTAGGCCGGCCCTTGCCCGTACTGGAAGACGCAAGCTTGTTGGCGATTTTCTCATGTGGCGCTTATGGGATGAGCATGGCCAGCCAATACAACTCCCGAGGGCGCCCACCAGAAGTGCTGGTGGAGGGAGCACACGCCAAATTGATACGGCGGCGCGAAACCCACGATGACTTGATCGCGCATGAGCGCTGCGGTCTGGAGAACACTTAAAGCGCTTGAACAACCAAAGCCTGGTGTTCGGCAAGCCACCGGGTTCGCGCTATTTAAGGAAGTTGACCACCTGTTCGCTCTCAAACGGCCAATCCAGCTCCGCCCCTGTATCGGCGCGCCGAAGCACCGGGATGCGCAGCCCGTAAACTTCAGTGAGGTCGTCGGGGTCAGTAATATCCACTAACTCCACCAGCAACCCGCCCTCGACGAGCGGCATGATTTCGGCTTCAGCAAGCTCACAGAGATGGCAACCCAGGGTGCCGAACAACTGGCATTCAGGAAGCATGGCGAATGGACCCGATCAAAAACAGGCAACCATTCTAAGCCCACCCACCTGACTGTGGCGAGCGGGCCAGCCTGTTGCCAGACAGTCGATCAATCCTGGCTGACCGCACCAATTTTGTGAATCGACAGATCCGCGCCGTAATACTCCTGCTCCTGACTCAGGCGCAGCCCGTGTACGCGCTTGATCACGCCGTATACCAGCAAGCCGCCGCCCAGTGCCACGGCCACGCCCAGCGCGGTGCCGATCAACTGGCTGATCAGGCTGACGCCGCCCAGGCCACCGAATGCGGTCTGGCCAAAGATCCCGCAGGCAATGCCGCCCCACACACCACACAGGCCATGCAGCGGCCATACGCCCAGCACGTCGTCGATCTTCCAGCGATCCTGGGCGGCGATAAAGCACCACACGAACAGCCCACCCGCGACCACACCGGTGACCAGCGCGCCCACCGGGTGCATCAGGTCGGAGCCGGCGCAAATCGCCACCAGCCCTGCCAGCGGGCCGTTGTGCAGGAAGCCAGGGTCATTGCGGCCGATCACCAAGGCCGCGACCGTACCGCCGACCATCGCCATCAGTGAGTTGACGGCGACAAGGCCGCTGACACCGTTGAGGGTTTGCGCGCTCATCACGTTAAAGCCGAACCAGCCGACGATCAGAATCCACGAACCCAGCGCCAGGAACGGAATGCTCGAAGGCGCAAACGCGACCAGCCGCCCTTCCCTGTAGCGCCCGTTGCGCGGGCCCAACAGCAGCACCGCCGCCAGCGCCAGCCAGCCGCCCATGGCGTGCACCACCACGGAGCCGGCAAAGTCATGGAAGCTGGCGCCAAAGCGCGCGAGCAACCAGGCTTGCAGGCCAAAATTGCCGTTCCACACCATGCCTTCGAAAAACGGGTAGATAAACGCCACGATCAGCGCGGTGGCACACAGCTGCGGGGCGAACTTGGCGCGTTCGGCAATGCCGCCGGAAATGATCGCCGGGATCGCTGCCGCGAAGGTCAACAGAAAGAAGAACTTCACCAGGCCATAGCCGTGATCGGCGCTGATCACCGCCGCCGGCTGCATAAAGCTCACGCCATAGGAGATCCAATAGCCTATAAAGAAATAAGCCAGGGTCGAGATGGCGAAGTCACTGAGGATTTTCGACAGGGCGTTGACCTGGTTTTTCTGGCGCACGGTGCCGACTTCCAGGAACGCGAAGCCGGCGTGCATGGCCAGGACCATGACCGCACCAATCAGGATAAACAGGGTATTGGAGCTGTGGACGAGGGTGTCCACTGCGCTTTGCAAATTTTCCATGGAGGTTGGCAGGCCTGCATTCAAGGCAAAAAGCACCAAAGCGGTTCAAGCCAGGGTTGCGCGCACTAAATTGGCACCACCGGCACCGCCCCTCTTGAGAGGGCGTGAACCGCTTTAGCGCAGCGATCAACACAATGGGCCGTTGCCGACAGGGTTTTTCCGCGAGTTTGTGTGATTTAGGGTAAGGTTTTTCCAGGCATCGGCCTCGATCCGCCCCGACTCGGCGCAAGCCCCAGGGCCTGCGCACCAAGGCAAAGCAAAAGCTGTACCAGACAATTGAACTGAACCTTCACCGAAACCGGTGACTCGAAACCACACGTACCAAACAGATCAGCCAATCACGGAGATACCCATGGCCAGAAGAACTGCAAAGACTGCTCAAGAAATACTGATGGCGGATTTCCAAACCCTGGTCAGTGACACCGAAAAGTTGCTCGACGACACCGCCGTGCTGGCCGGTGACCAGGCCGATGAGCTGCGCAGCAAGATTCACGAGAGCCTGCTCAAAGCCCGTGAAACCCTGCAACTGACCGAAGATTCCCTGCGTGAACGCGGCCAGGCGGCGGTCACGGCCACCGAAGATTACGTTCAGGCCAACCCTTGGCAGTCTGTAGGCATTGCCGCCGGCGTGGGCTTTTTGATCGGTCTGCTGGCTACAAGGCGCTAACTATCATGTCTATCGGCGAAACCGGCTCGTCCACGGGCACCAGTTCCACTTCACGACGCCTGGGCGCAGCCGTTCTGGGCTTGCTGCACAGCCACGTCGAATTATTTGGCATCGAGTTGCAGGAACAGAAGGCCCGCACCGTGAGCCTGCTGCTGTTTGCAGGCTTGGCGCTGGTGTTTGCGCTGTTATTGCTGGTGGGGTTGTCGACGTTGGTGATGATTCTGGTGTGGGACACCGGCTATCGTCTCACCGGGATTATCTGCCTTTGCGTGTTCTACAGCCTGGCCGCGGCCTTCTGCGGGGTGCGCTTGAAAGCGGCGGTGTTCGATGAGTCCACGCCCTTCCACGCCACCCTTGAAGAGTTGGCCAATGATCGGGAGCGCCTGCTGCCATGAGCATGACTGAAATCCCGCAAAACACCTCGCGCCGGGAAATGCGCAAGGCGTTGATTCGCCTGCGCATGGAAATGCATCGCCAGGAGATCCGTCACGAGTCCCAGCAACTGATGGCGCCGTTGAACAAAATGCGCGACATGCGCCACAACTGGCAAGACAGCCTGGGCATCAAGCACGCGCCGCTGTGGGGCGTGGCGGCGGTGACCCTGATGGGCTTTTTCACCGGCAAGGGCGCCAAGGGCGGCGGCATCAGCAGCCTGACGCGCCTGGTGCGGCTGGGTGCCGGTTTGATCCCGCTGATCAAATTGGCCATGCAGCGTAAAGGCTGAAGCTGGCTGGCTGCATTCTTGCAAACAGAATCGGCCCGGCCCTCGTCACTGAGGGCCGGGCCTTTTTTTCGCCAGCTCTCTTAAGGAGGCCCCGTGATCGACGGGCAACCGCTCGCCTGTTTCCAGCCATTCATCGACACCGCCACCGGGCGCATTGCCGGCGTCGAGGCCCTGGGCCGCTTGCGTCAGGCCGATGGTCACTTGCAGTCGGTAGGCCCGCTGTTTGCCGACCCACGCACACCGGGTGTGGCCCTGCGCCGTCTGGACCGGCAGATCCGCGAAAACGCCTTGAGCCGCCTGCATGAAGCCCCCGCCGACTGGTTTCTGAGCCTGAACATCTCACCGCGCTGGATCAACCGCCTGCGCCCTGGCCAAGCCTTGCCCAGCCTGAAACAAGTGCAGGCCCACAATGTCGATCCGCGGCGCATTGTGTTTGAAATCACCGAACTGGGCGGCGACATCCAGCGCCTGGCCGAGGTGGTCGCACGCTACCGCGATGCTGGCGCACGCATCGCCATCGATGACTTCGGTGCCGGCTATTCGCAACTCGACCGCGTACTGGCGCTGCAGCCGGATATTCTCAAGCTCGACATGCGACTGTTCCAGGAAGCCGCCAAAGGCGGGCCGAGCAGTGACGTGGTGCGGGCACTGGCGCAAATGGCCGAAAAAACCGGCTGCTGGATCATCGCCGAGGGCGTGGAAACCGAGGCGCAACTGAATTTTGCCCTGGAGTGCGGCGCGCGTTATGTGCAGGGTTATCTGTTTGCCCAGGCCCAACTGGACTGGTTTGCGGCCGATGCGTTCGTCGCGCGCTTTGCCCAACTGCGCGGGGTTTACGTGCAACACAAACTCGCCGAGCGTGGCCGTGTGATGCAGTTGCGCGTGCAATTGGCCGAGCTGATGAGCATCCTCCAACGCTGGGCACAGGCCCGCGCGCCGCTCGATCAACTGCCCCAATTGCCGGACTTTCCATGGCTGCTGCGCTTTTACCAGTGCGACCGCCATGGCACCCAGCTGACGCCCAACTTCGAGTGGCGCCAGGATGCCTGGCAGGCCGACAGCCGCTACCTGGGCCACAACTGGTCATGGCGGCCATACTTCTATCACCTGCTCGCCGAAGGCTGGGAGGAGCGGCGCCTGACGCTGTCGTCGACCTACCGCGATGCCACTACCAACCAATACTGCCTCACCGCCGGGCAGTTCTTCGATAACGGTCAGCGCTTGCTGTTAATCGATATCGATGCGGCCGGCCTGTAGATTTTTGCTTGCCGATGCCGCGCTGAACCGGGAAGCTGGGAGGGTCATTCACCGCACGGAGAGTAACCGCCTTGGATTGGCCCACCCTGCTTACCCGCGAACGTCTTGGAAAACCCCTGCACAGCCCGGAAGAACTCGGCCGTAGTCCGTTCCACAAAGACCACGATCGGATTATTTTCTCCGGCGCGTTCCGCCGCCTGGGCCGCAAGACTCAAGTGCACCCGGTGTCCAGTAATGACCATATCCATACACGTCTGACCCACTCCCTGGAAGTCAGCTGCGTCGGCCGCTCCCTTGGCATGCGTGTCGGCGAAACCTTGCGCAGCGCCCTGCCCGACTGGTGCGAGCCAAGCGACCTGGGCATGGTGGTGCAATCGGCTTGCCTGGCCCATGACATCGGCAACCCGCCGTTCGGGCACTCGGGTGAAGATGCCATTCGCCACTGGTTCCAACAGGCGGCCGGACGCGGCTGGCTGGATGACATGAGCAGTGCCGAACGCAACGATTTCCTCAATTTCGAAGGCAATGCCCAAGGCTTCAGGGTGCTTACCCAGCTGGAGTACCACCAGTTCGACGGCGGCACACGGCTGACCTACGCCACCCTCGGCACTTACCTGAAGTACCCCTGGACCGCCCGCCACGCGGATTCGTTGGGCTACAAGAAGCATAAGTTCGGTTGTTATCAGAGCGAGTTGCCGATCCTTGAACAGATCGCCCACAAGCTCGGCCTGCCCCAGCTGGAAGAGCAACGCTGGGCCCGTCACCCGCTGGTCTACCTGATGGAGGCGGCCGATGATATCTGCTACGCCTTGATCGACCTCGAAGACGGCCTGGAAATGGAGCTGCTCGAATATGCCGAAGTCGAGTCGCTGCTGCTCGACCTGGTGGGTGATGATTTGCCCCAGACCTACCGGCAACTGGGCCCGCAGGATTCACGCCGGCGCAAGCTGGCGATCCTGCGCGGCAAGGCCATCGAGCACCTGACCAACGCAGCGGCACGCGCCTTCGTCGAGCAGCAGGACGCATTGCTCGCCGGCACACTGCCGGGCGACCTGGTGGAACACATGCACGGCCCGGCCAAGCGCTGTGTACTGGACGCCAAGGACATGGCGCGCAAGAAAATCTTCCAGGACAAACGCAAGACCCTGCACGAGATCGGCGCCTACACCACCCTGGAAATCCTGCTGAACGCGTTTTGCGGTGCCGCCCTGGAGCAGCATGGCGGGCGCACGCCGTCGTTCAAGAACCGACGCATCCTTGACTTGCTGGGCAACAGCGCGCCGAACCCAGCCTGGTCGCTGCACGCTTCGTTTCTGCGCATGATCGACTTTATCGCCGGCATGACCGACAGCTACGCCACCGAAATGGCACGGGAGATGACCGGGCGATCCAGCCCACAGTAAAACCTTAGGTTATGCCGCCTGCGTCCCGTACAGACTTTACCTACGACGGGAACAGAGCGGCCTGATCGAATTCGCACATCCGCTCGAGGAATAATCGAGCACGCTTCTTGCGAACCCGACACGCAATTCCTACGTCACGCCCCTCTGACTGAGCCATGTGCCTTCTATGCCCATACCCCGTCTTCGAATCCTATTGGTGGAGGATCATCCCTTTCAACTCCTGGCCACGCAGTGCCTGCTCAAAAGCTTCGGTTTCGAACAACTGACCCTTGCGGAAAATGCCGAGCAGGCGATCCGCTCGATGTCTTGCGCCACCCGCCCCTTTGACTTGATGCTGTGCGATCAATGCCTGCCTGACCTGCCTGGGCTGGAACTGGTAGACATTGCCAGCCGCCAACACTTCATCACCGGCGCAATCCTGTTGAGCGGGCTGCCCGCAACAGAGTTGTCCAACCTGACACTCCAGGCCCGGCGGCGCGGGCTGCCCCTGCTTGGTTATTTATTGAAGCCCCTGAATAAAGATGCACTGACAGAGTTGATTGCGCCACTGCTCTCGTTATAACTGTAGGACTATAAACACCGTTCACCGGTAAACAATCGCCGCAAAACCATCGCCGAATCCCAGGCACGGCTCCAAGGCTTACTGATCCAACTATTACTTACATCCGACGACGCAAAGCCTTATCGAACCGTAGGTCGTTACCTTTTATTATGTAGGAATTCTCCTGTTTTATATCTACTCCCCCCAACGCTCGTCCTCCTCCCTCTTCTTCTGAGCTAATGTGCCCGCTTTATTTGCACTTGCATGGAATATGATTATGAACACGGTTTTTATCATTGATGATCACCCGGTTATCAGGCTGGCGATTCGCATGTTGCTGGAACACGAAGGTTATAAAATCGTTGGCGAAACGGACAACGGTTGTGACGCGATACAAATGGTTCGCGAATGCCTGCCCGACCTGATCATCCTGGACATCAGTATTCCAAAACTCGACGGCCTCGAAGTGCTCTGCCGATTCAACGCGATGAACACCTCGATGAAAACCCTGATCCTGACGGCCCAGAGCCCGACGTTGTTTGCCACCCGCTGCATGCGCTCGGGCGCAGACGGCTATGTGTGCAAGGAAGGCGACCTGAGCGAACTGCTGAGTGCCATTCGTGCGGTACTGTCTGGCTACAACTACTTCCCCAGCCAGGCACTCAATTCCAATGGCGCCGACAGCAAGGACGCACTGGAACTTGAGTTATTCAAGGCCGTGAACGACCGGGAACTGATGGTGCTGCAACTTTTTGCACAAGGTCGTACAAACAAAGAAATCGCCAAAGGTATGTTTCTAAGTAACAAGACAGTAAGTACCTACAAAAAAAGGCTGATGCAAAAACTTAAAGCCAAGTCCTTGGTAGAACTTATCGAGATGGCAAAACGAAACGCGCTAGTGTGAGAAAGCGGATGCCAAGGCGTATAAAGGACTATCTGATTATATTATTGGCCGGCCTGTGCTTGAGCACTACCGTGCCCGCGGCCCCTCAAATCGGACCGGAACACTTCACCTTATTGAGCCGCGCGGGTACCGTTCAACTCGATATTCAGCTGGATAAGACCCAGCGCCAGTGGCTAATGTACAAACGCGAGCTGGTACTGGGCACCTCGGCACCCGACTATCCGCCCTTCGACCTCACCTCCAGCGGTCGCGACTATGAAGGCCTGACCGCCGATTACGCAGGGCTGCTGGCCAAAGCCATGGCCCTGCCCGTCAAGGTATTGCGTTATCCGACACGAGAAGCCGCGATCCATGCGCTGGAAACCGGGGAAATCGACCTGCTGGGCTCATCCAATGGCTTTGAGGCCGCCAACCCGAAACTCATCCTGTCGCAGCCGTATGCGGTGGACCAGCCCGTACTGGTGACCCGCGAAGGTGAAACGCGCAGTTTAAGCGATGGTCTGGCCGGCCTGCGCTTGAGCCTTGTTTATCACTACCTGCCGCTGAACGAAGTGGAAAAGTTATACCCGCAGGCGGATATCCGCGCCTTTCCTTCCTATCAAAACGCGCTCAATGCCGTGGCGTTCGATCAGGCGGATGTGTTTCTGGGGGACACTATTTCCACCCATTACATGATCAACAAGGGCTACCTCAAAAATATCCACATGGCCAACTTCGGCAAGCATGAAGCCTATGGGTTCAGCTTCGCCTTGCGTCACGATCAGGAGGTTCTACAGAGCATCGTCGACGCGGTGCTGACGGCCGTCCCCGTTAATGAACGAGACAGCATTGCCAAGCGCTGGAGCGCCGGCAGCGACATCTTGCTGACCGACAAGAAACTGCAACTGACCCAGCGTGAAGAGCGCTGGCTCAAAGATCACCCGGTGGTAAAAGTCGTGGTCAATGAGACGTTCGCGCCGCTGACGTTCTTCGATGCCGACGGCAACTTTCGCGGTATTACCGCCGACCTGCTGGAACTGATCCGCCTGCGCACCGGCCTGCGTTTTGAAATACAGCGCAGTCGCGAAGTCAGCACGATGATCGAGCAGCTCACCGCGGGTAAAGCCGATATCATCGGGGCCATCGTCCCCAGCACCGAACGCGAGGTTCAGCTCAGCTTCAGCCGCCCGTACCTGGAAAACTCCTACGTCCTGCTGACCCGCAAGGAGCCCGACGCGGCCACAAACCTGGAGCAGATGGCAGGCAAGCGCCTGGCAATCACCCTCGGTAACCCGCTGGAAAAAACCTTGCAAGAAAACTTCCCACAGATTCGCCTGGTGGAAGTCAGCGATACCTTCAAGGCCTCGGAAATGCTGGCTCAGGGAAGCGTGGACGGGGCAGTGAACTCACTGGTCATCGCCAACTATTTCCTGGCCTCCCAGGTGTTCCAGGACAAACTGCAGATCAGCGCCAGCATTGGCACGCTGCCCGCCACCTTCGCCCTGGCCACGCCGCGCGGTGCCGTCGAACTGAGCTCAATCCTGGACAAGGCGCTGCTGAGCATTGCCCCGGACGAAATGGGCGTGATCAACAGCCGCTGGCGCGGTTACACGCCAGCCTCGGACAGTTACTGGCGCAATTACCACCAACTGATTGCGCAAATCATCATTGGCACCGGGTTGCTGCTGCTGATTTCCCTGACCTGGAACGCCTACATGCGCCGCCAGATCAAGCACCGCAAAATGGCCGAGCGCGCCCTCAATGACCAGTTCGAGTTCATGCGCGCACTGGTTAATGAAACACCGCACCCAATCTATGTGCGTGATCGCAAGGGCCTGTTGCAGACCTGCAATGACAGCTACCTGCAAGTGTTCGGGGTCAAACGCGAAGAGGTCATCGGCAAGAGTGTGGTGCAAATGGACATGGCCCTGGCGCCTGAAGCCGCGCAGTACCATGCCGACTACCAACGGGTGGTGGTGGAAGGCACTCCGCTGATCCTTGATCGCACCCTGCACATTCACGGCAAAAAACTCACGATCTACCACTGGATCCTGCCCTATCGCGACTCGGACGGCGAAGTCCAGGGCATCATCGGTGGCTGGATCGATATCAGTGACCGGCGCCAACTGTTCGACGAGTTGCGCACTGCCAAGGAACGCGCCGACGAGGCGAACCGCGCCAAAAGCACCTTCCTCGCCACCATGAGCCATGAAATCCGCACGCCGATGAATGCCGTGATCGGGATGCTGGAACTGACGCTCAAGCGCGCCGATCAGGGCCATCTCGACCGTCCGGCTATCGAAGTGGCCTACAACTCGGCCAAGGACCTGCTGGAGCTGATCGGCGATATCCTCGACATTGCACGTATCGAATCCGGCCGCCTGAGCCTGGCTCCCGAGCGCGTGAACCTGCGCGAAGTGATCGAATCGGTGGTGCGCGTCTTCGATGGTCTGGCCCGCCAGAAAACCCTCAGCCTGTTACTCGAATTCGACCCCAACCTCGACAACACCGCCGTGCTGATAGACCCGCTGCGCTTCAAGCAGGTGCTGTCCAACCTGGTCAGCAACGCGATCAAGTTCACCGAGCGCGGGCAGGTGAAGATCAAGGTGCAGGTGCAAGCCACCGAGCAGCCCCAAGAGGTGCAGATGAAGCTGGTGGTCGAGGACACAGGCATCGGCATCAGCCGGGACGACCAATTGCGCCTGTTCGAACCCTTTGCCCAGGCGGACAACTCCGGGCACCTGGCCAGGAGCGGAGCGGGCCTGGGGCTGGTGATCTGTCGCAGCCTGTGCGAGATGATGGGTGGGCAACTGAGCCTGAGCAGCGTGCCAATGGTGGGCACTCAAGTGCAGGTCAGCCTGAAGATGACCTGCCTCAAGCCCATTGAAGCGCTGGACGAGCTCAAGTCTCAGGCGCCAACAGCCGCGGCGGTGCTCAATGTGCTGGTAGTGGACGACCACCCGGCGAACCGTTTGCTGATGTGCCAGCAATTAGGTTACCTCGGGCACCAGTTCACGGCAGCCCAACATGGCGCCGCCGGGTTTCAGGCCTGGCGCCAGGAGCACTTCGACCTGGTGATTGCCGATTGCAACATGCCCATCATGAATGGCTATGAGCTGAGCCGTTCGATCCGTGAATACGAGCAGCGAGAACAGCAGGTGCCCTGCGTAATCCTCGGTTTCACCGCCAATGCCCAACCCGAGGAGAAACTTCGCTGTGCGCAGGCGGGCATGAATGACTGCCTGTTCAAGCCCATCAGCCTCACTGCACTGGAGCAGCAACTGGCGCAGATCAAACCCCGATCCAGCGGCCAGCGGCTGGAACTCGATTGCCTGGACGCACTGACCGGAGGCGACCCGCAGTTGAGCCAGCGTTTGCTTGCGCAACTGTTAAGCAGCAGCCGTCAGGACCGCGAGGACCTGGTGGCCTTGATGGCCCGCCAGGCAGCGCCCCAGGCGATCATTGAGCAAGCCCACAAGATCAAGGGCGCCGCGCGCATCGTCCAGGCAAGTGCATTGGCCGCGCAATGCGAAGCACTGGAGCTGGCCTGCGCCCGCAACGAGGAGCGCCCCACGATAGACATGGGGGTCAAGGCCCTGGAAAAACTCATGCTGGAGCTGGAGAGGACGTTGCAAGTGCAGCTCCATAAGCTGGACAGCCAATAACGGCGGCCGACCCTCTCCTGCGGGATCAGCAGTCGGTCAACCGCAGGAAAATCGCCGCCAACTGCTCGATGCCCGCCTGGTCCTGCGCGGTAAAACGGGCCAGCGACGGGCTGTCCAGATCCAGGACACCCACCAGTAGGCCATCCTTGACCAATGGCACCACCAGTTCGCTGTTGGAGGCACTGTCACAGGCAATATGGCCTGGGAACGCATGCACATCTTCTACCCGCTGGGTTTGCCGGGATGCCGCCGCCGCACCGCAGACGCCACGACCGAAGGGAATACGCACGCAAGCGATCTGGCCCTGGAACGGGCCAAGCACCAGTTCTTCATTGCGATTGAGGTAGAAGCCCGCCCAGTTCAAGTCGTCCAACTGGTTGAACAGGAACGCCGAGAACTGCGCACTGTTGGCGATAAAGTCACGCTCATCGGCGAGCAGCGATTCCAGCTGCGCGCAGAGCATGGCGTAGCCATCCAGGCCGGTGCCGGCCTGTTGTAAATCGATCATGGTTGACGCTCCAACAACTTGAGACCCACCCAGTAACGGGCGAATTGATACGCGCAACGGCCGTTGCGGTTGCCACGCCCGGTGGCCCAGCGCACGGCCAGGATGTCGAGGGCTTCATCACGCTGCCACTGCAAGCCGGCCTTGCTGGCCAGTTCGCCGATCCAGTGTTCGACCACATCCAGGAAGTGTTCCTGGCTGAACGGATAGAACGACAGCCACAGGCCAAAACGGTCGGACAAGGCGATCTTGTCTTCCACCGCCTCGCTGGGGTGCAACTCACCGTCCACGCGCTTCCAATTGTCGTTGTCGCTCTGGTTTTCCGGCACCAGGTGACGACGGTTGGAGGTGGCATACAGCAACACATTTTCCGGCGCTTGCTCAAGGGAGCCGTCCAGTACGCTCTTGAGTACGCGATAATCGCCCTCACCCGCTTCGAAAGACAGGTCGTCACAGAACAGGATGAACCGTTGCGGCAGCTTGAGCAGTTGCTCGACCACGCGCGGCAGGTCAGCCAGGTGATCGCGCTCGATTTCAATCAGGCGCAAACCGGCCTTGGCATGCTGGGCCAGCAAAGCACGCACCATGGAAGATTTGCCGGTGCCGCGCGAGCCCCACAGCAACGCATGGTTGGCGGGCAGGCCATCGAGAAATTGCTGAGTGTTGCGAGCCAGTTGCTCACGTTGCTTGTCCACGCCGATAAGGTCGGACAGGCGCATGTCCAGGCTCACTTCCAGCGGGAGCAAAAAGCCAGTACGGCCTTCGCGCTGCCAACGGGCGGCGAGGCAGTTATTCCAATCGATGGCTTGGCGCGGTGCAGGTAACAGCGGTTCCAGGCGCGCAAGGACCGCATCGGCCCGCTCAAGAAAGGCATTCAATCGAGAATCCACGATTATTCCTCTGGCAAGTTCTTGCAAAAGATGGCGTATTGGCAACCCTGTGGCAGACCCCACGAGGCTGCGTATAAAACGATTCATGCCGGCCAAGCCAAAGCCTGTGGATGTTCAGCTATGCTTGCCGGGCGAAGGGAAACGTGAAGTGGTTCAACACCCGATGGATATCAAGTTCGCCCACCGCTTGTCTTATAAACAAGCTCGATTGACTGTGCTGGTCGGTTTCGTCTTGGGAACCTTGCTCAGCCTGATCCAAATCGGCATTGATTATGCCAGCGAAGACGCCTCGATCAACCGTGAAATACGCTCACTGATCGAAATCAGCCATAACCCTGCCTCACGTATCGCCTACAACATTGATGCCGAACTTGCCCAGGAACTGACCCTGGGCCTGTTGCACTCGCCGGCCATTACCCACGCGCAACTGGTCGATAACAATGGCGTGGTACTGGCCGACGTGAACCGGCCGCGCAAAGAGAGCGCCTACCGGCCCATCAGTGACTTCCTGTTTGGCGCCAACCGCTTGTTTGAAGATCGACTGTTCCTGAGCCACATGCCCGAGGATTCCCTCGGCGTGCTGCGCCTGGACGTCGACACCTACGCCTTTGGCAGCCGTTTCCTGCACCGCGCCGAGATAACCTTGCTCAACGGGTTCGCCCGCAGCCTGCTGCTGACAGGCATTCTGCTGGGCCTGTTCTACGTGATGCTGACCCAGCCACTGGTGCGCATCATCCGTGCCCTGAGCACCAGCAAGCAGGCTCGCCTGGATTGCCCGCCAGGTCACGAAAACGATGAAATCGGCGTGCTGGTGAACGTCGCCAACCAGCAATTCGAAAACATGCAGACCGAAATCCAGCAACGGCGCCATGCCGAGGACCGCCTCACCGAGTACCTGGGCCAACTGGAAGATATCGTCTCGGCACGCACTCTGGAGCTTAAGGCCAGCAACCAGCGCTTGAGCCAATCCAACGATGAACTCGAAGCCGCCAAATTGACCGCCCTGGCCATGGCCCAGGCGCGCGCCGCGTTCCTGGCCAATATGAGCCATGAGATCCGCACGCCGCTCAATGGCTTGCTGGGCATGATCGCGCTGTCGCTCGACAGCCCGCTGAACGCCGAACAACGCCAGCAACTGTCCATCGCCCACGATTCGGGCAAGGTGCTGGTGGAACTGCTCAACGATATCCTCGACCTGTCGAAATTCGACGCCGGCCAGTTGGAGCTCGAACGCATCCCGTTCGACCTCGGCTCATTGGTGGAAGACACCGCCAACCTGCTGTCGCAGAACGCGGCGCCGAGTGTCGAGTTGACCTGCCTGATCGACCCGCTGTTTCCTGCGCAAGTCATTGGCGACCCGACACGGGTGCGGCAAATCGTCAGCAACCTGCTTTCCAATGCCTTGAAGTTCACCCGCTTCGGGCGTGTGGACGTGCGCCTCAGTGCCGAGGGTGGCCGGGTAAAAATCGAAGTCTGTGACACCGGCATCGGCATTGCCCAGGAAGCGCAGGTGAAAATATTCCAGCCGTTTACCCAGGCCGGTGCGGGTATCACACGCCAGTTCGGCGGCACCGGGCTGGGGCTGGCGTTGACGCATAACCTGTGTGAAGCGATGAAGGGCCGCTTGAGCATCAGCTCGGAAGTCGGTTTTGGCAGCCAGTTCTGCGCCGACCTGCCGCTGCCCACACATTTGCCGGCCGCACGACAAGCGCCGCTGTTGGGCGAAGTCATCGCCATCACCAACACCGGGAGTGGCCTGGCGGAATTGCTCGGCACCTTGCTGCCGGCTTGGGGGCTGGCGCTGCGCTGCTACTCCCAGGATGACGACCTGACCGGGCTGGCCCCCGACCTGCTGATCACCGATTGCCCGGAGTGCCTGTTCCGCCTGCGCCCTGGCATCAGCGCGCCGATCCTGCTGGTGACGGCCTATGGCAACTTCATGCCCAGCGAAGAAGTCGCGGCTCTGATGCCGCTGCAGCAACAGGCACGCCCGTTGAGCCGCAACGCGCTGTATCAGATTCTGCAGCGCAACCTGCGCAGCGAGGCGCAACTGATCCTCGACCCTGTCCAGATAGAAGCCGTGCCCCTGGCACATCGCGCGCGCATCCTGCTGGTGGAGGACAACCCGGTCAATCAATTGGTAGCCAAGGGCATGCTCAGCAAGCTCGGCTGCGAAGTGATTGTGGCTGCCCATGGCGGCGAGGCGCTCAAGTTGCTGGAGGAGCAGCGCTTCGACATGGTGTTGATGGACTGCAATATGCCGGTGATGGACGGCTACGAGGCCAGCCGGCAGATTCGCCGCAGCGGGCGCTGGCCGGAGCTGCCTATCGTCGCCCTGACCGCCAACGCCCTGGCGGAAGAACGCGAGCGCTGCCGGGCGGCGGGAATGGATGACTACCTGGCCAAACCGTTTCGCCGCGAAGAGCTCAAAGCCCTGCTGGACCTGTGGGTGCCGAACTCGACAAGTTTTTGATCTGCGCCAGCAGCTCGTCCAGACCATTGCGCAACACGTCGGCCTGGTTCAGGTCGACACCGCTGTCGCACAGCAGCCGGGTTTTCAGGGCATGGGCCTGGTCGCGCAACTGTACGCCCGCGGGGCTCAGGCTCAGATGCACCTCGCGCTCATCCAGCGCGCTGCGCCGGCGCTGCACCAGCGCCAGCTGTTCCAGGCGCTTAAGCAGCGGCGTCAGCGTGCCAGAGTCCAGCATCAGGCGCTCGCCCAGGGCCTTGACCGTGGGTTGCGTTGGGGTCGCGCAGTGCCATTCCCACAACACCAGCATCGCCAGGTATTGCGGGTAGGTCAGGCCCAACTGATCGAGCATGGGCTTGTAAGCCCGCGTCACCGCTCGGGACGCGGCATAGAGCTTGAAACACAGCTGGTCGTCCAGCGCCAGGGACACGCGGGGCAAGTCGGTCATTTGAGCAGGGCTTCAATCTCTTGGGTCAGGGCTTCGGGCTTGGTGGTCGGGGCAAAACGCTTGACCACCTTGCCATCACGGCCGATCAGAAATTTGGTGAAGTTCCACTTGATACCTTTGGAGCCCAGCAGCCCCGGCGCTTGTTTTTTAAGTTGCACGAACAGTGGGTGGGCGTCGCTGCCATTCACGTCGATCTTCTTGAACAGCGGGAAGCTGACGCCGAAGTTCAGCTCGCAGAACTCGGAAATCGCCCCTTCGTTGCCTGGCTCCTGTTTGCCGAACTGATTGCAGGGAAAGCCCAGCACCACCAGACCCTGGTCCTTGTACTGCTGCCAAACCTGCTCCAGGCCTTTGTATTGTGGGGTGAAACCACATTTGCTGGCGGTGTTGACCACCAAAATGGCCTTGCCGGCAAAATCGGCCAAGGTCTTTTGCTCACCCTTGATGGTGGTGCACGGGATGCTCAGCAGGTTGTCGCTCATGGCAGCGCCTCGGATACGGAGAAAGAGCTATAAAGATAGTCGGCAATTCAATTGCGTGCAATTTAATTGACCGCAGTGATGCCTGCGCATAGATCGTTCCCACGCTCCGCGTGGGAATGCAGCCCAGAACGCTCTGCGTCCGCTTCTAAAGTCGTGACGCGAAGCGCCACAGGAGGCGTTCCCACGCGGAGCGTGGGAACGATCAGTCAGCGTGGAACGAGGTCCAGGCACACCGAGTTGATGCAGTAACGCAGGCCGGTGGGCGGCGGACCGTCCGGGAACACATGCCCCAGGTGCGCGTCGCACTTGGCACAGGTGACTTCGGTGCGGATCATGCCGTGGCTGATGTCACGGATCTCGATCATCGCGCTGTCGGCAATCGGCGCGTAGAAACTCGGCCAGCCGCAGCCGGAATCAAACTTGGTGGTGGAATCGAACAGCGGCTCATTGCAGCAAATGCAGTGGTACACGCCATCAGTCTTGGTGGCATTGTATTTGCCGCTGAAAGGTCGCTCGGTGCCTTTGAGACGGCACACGTTGTACTGCTCCGGATCGAGCATCGCCTTCCATTCTTCAACGGTTTTCTGCAACTTATCCATCGATACACCTCGGCAACTGAAAAACCCTGATCTGTGTCTTTTCCATGGATCAGGCGGCACGTATGATTGCGCCTCTTCAAAACGCCAGTCTGGCACCCGCGCTACCGGCATTCAAACGTATTTATGGGTGCGAGCCCCGCAGGTTTCGCAGTACGGTAGTGTCCACGCCGTCTGGATCGTTCATTTTCAGGATCACATCGCCATGCAGGTCAGCAAATCGAACAAGCTCGCCAACGTCTGCTACGACATTCGCGGCCCGGTGCTCAAGCACGCCAAACGCCTGGAAGAGGAAGGCCATCGCATCCTCAAGCTGAACATTGGCAACCCGGCGCCTTTTGGTTTCGAAGCGCCGGACGAAATCCTCCAGGACGTGATCCGCAACCTGCCGACAGCCCAGGGCTACAGCGACTCCAAGGGCCTGTTCAGCGCGCGTAAAGCCGTGATGCAGTACTACCAGCAAAAGCAGGTCGAAGGTGTCGGCATCGAAGACATCTACCTGGGTAATGGCGTGTCCGAGCTGATCGTGATGTCCATGCAGGCCTTGCTCAACAATGGCGATGAAGTGCTGGTGCCGGCGCCCGACTACCCGCTGTGGACCGCTGCCGTGACCCTCGCCGGCGGCCACCCGGCGCACTACCTGTGCGATGAAGGCGCGGACTGGTTCCCGGACCTGGCCGACATCAAGGCCAAGATCACCCCGAACACCAAGGCCCTGGTGATCATCAACCCGAACAACCCCACCGGCGCCGTCTATTCCAAAGAAGTGTTGCTGGGCATGCTCGAACTGGCGCGCCAGCACAACCTGGTGGTGTTCTCCGACGAGATCTACGACAAGATCCTCTACGACGACGCCGTGCACATCTGCACCGGCTCCCTGGCACCGGACCTGCTGTGCCTGACCTTCAATGGCCTGTCCAAGTCCTACCGGGTGGCGGGTTTCCGCTCCGGCTGGATCGCCATCTCAGGCCCCAAGCACAATGCCCAGAGCTACATCGAAGGCATCGACATGCTGGCCAATATGCGCCTGTGCGCCAACGTGCCGAGCCAACATGCGATCCAGACCGCTCTCGGCGGCTACCAGAGCATCAACGACCTGGTCTTGCCCCAGGGCCGTCTATTGGAGCAACGCAACCGCACCTGGGAACTGCTCAACGCGATCCCGGGCGTCAGCTGCGTGAAACCCATGGGCGCGTTGTATGCCTTCCCACGCATCGACCCGAAAGTCTGCCCGATCCTCAACGACGAGAAATTCGTGCTCGACCTGCTGCTGTCGGAAAAGCTGCTGGTGGTGCAGGGAACGGCGTTCAACTGGCCGTGGCCGGATCACTTCCGCGTGGTGACCTTGCCGCGTGTGGATGACCTGGACATGGCCATTGGTCGCATCGGCAACTTCCTCAAGTCCTATCGCCAGTAACCTAAAAGTCGCTGTACGACCGCCATTCGGTCGTACAGCGAGTATCTGGCAACACTTCTCTAGCCTGCCTACCCTCCTCGCTCGCCGCTGCACACCACGCACCGGTCAACCCCTTGTAATTACAGGGCGCCAAGGCATGAGCGGGGTGATCACCCGTCACTTTCCAGGTCAGAAATTCCCTTCAAGGCTCTACATTGATGCTGTAGGACACAGTTTGAAATAGTCGCTCGGTTGAATCACCTTAGGCCGCACCTTATATACCCCGCAGTACGCGACATATTAAGCATGAGGAGAACTCTACAACCATGATGCGCATCCTGCTGTTCTTGGCCACTAACCTGGCGGTCGTGCTGATTGCCAGCATCACCCTGAGCCTTTTCGGCTTCAACGGGTTCATGGCGGCCAACGGGGTTGATCTGAACCTCAATCAGCTGCTGGTTTTCTGTGCGGTCTTTGGTTTTGCCGGCTCGCTGTTTTCGCTGTTCATCTCCAAATGGATGGCGAAGATGAGCACCAGCACCCAGGTCATCACCCAGCCACGCACCCGGCATGAACAATGGTTGCTGCAAACCGTTGAGCAACTGTCCCGCGAGGCCGGCATCAAGATGCCTGAGGTCGGGATCTTCCCCGCCTATGAAGCCAACGCCTTCGCCACCGGCTGGAACAAGAACGACGCGCTCGTTGCGGTGAGCCAGGGCATGCTCGAACGCTTCTCCTACGACGAAGTGAAGGCCGTGCTGGCCCACGAGATCGGCCACGTAGCCAATGGCGACATGGTCACCCTGGCGCTGGTACAAGGCGTGGTGAACACCTTCGTGATGTTCTTCGCACGGATCATCGGCAACTTTGTCGACAAGGTGATCTTCAAGAACGAAGAAGGCCGTGGTATCGCTTACTTCGTGGCGACCATCTTTGCTGAAGTGGTGCTGGGCTTCCTGGCCAGTGCGATCACCATGTGGTTCTCACGCAAACGCGAGTTCCGCGCAGACGAAGCCGGCGCCCGCCTGGCCGGCACCGGTGCAATGATCGCAGCGCTGCAACACCTGCGCTCTGAACAGGGCCTGCCGGTACACATGCCCGACAGCCTGACCGCGTTTGGCATCAACGGTGGCATCAAGCAAGGCTTTGCCCGCTTCTTCATGAGCCACCCGCCACTGGAGGAGCGTATCGACGCGCTGCGTCGTCGGGGCTGATGCGACACAGAAAGGGGCGATTTGATCGCCCCTTTTTTGTAGGTGCTGATAACGCCATCGCGGGCAAGCCCGGCTCCCACATTGGAACGCATTCACTGTGGGAGCTGGGCTTGCCCGCAATGGCGATGCAATAGTCAACGCAGAGTCAGTTGATACACACGCTCCTCCAGCCGCGTAACGCCGTCCTGCACAAACTTCCAGCTCTCGCCCAGGATGTCTTGCTTTTCAAGTACATTCAGGCCCCAACGCAAGCCCAGCAACACCCTGACTTCCTCGTCAGTCACCGCAAATGGCGGCCCAGCCTTCTGCGTCTGATCATAGTCCAGGGTGATCAGCAGCCCCTTGCAACCAGGGCGCAGAAGCGTATTCAGATGCTCAGCATATTGCGCCCGCATCAGCGGCGGCAGAGCGATCAACGCCGCGCGATCATAGAGTGCAGTGCAATCGCTCACCGCCTCGGCGTCGACAGCGAAGAAGTCGCCGCACCACACCTCGATCAAGCCGGACGCATACACCTTGAACGCGCCTTGCTGGCGGATATGCGGCGTCAACGATTGCTCATTGAAGAAGGCTTCAACCGCCTGCTCCGACAATTCCACGCCCATTACGCGATACCCATGGCTTTCGAGCCAGATCATATCCAGGCTCTTGCCACACAACGGCACCAGCACTTTTGCGCCAACCGGCAGTACCAGTTTCGGCTAATGCCGTTGCAGGTAAGGGTTGACGTCAGGCAGGTGAAAGCCAATCTGATTGCGCGCCCAGCGCTCTTGCCAAAACTTAGGCTCCATAAATCACCCTGAAAAATCGATCAAAAGGCGCTAAAACTTATATTAGATTTAGATCAATGATCTGATTGAAGATGGGCCTATGTTAACCCTCAGGACCCGACTTATGCTCCCCAGCCTGTTTATCTCCCACGGCTCGCCCATGCTTGCCCTGCAACCCGGCGCCAGTGGCCCGGCGTTGCGGCGTCTGGCGGCTGAACTGCCACGGCCAACAGCGATTGTGGTGGTATCGGCGCATTGGGAAAGCGACCAATTACTCGTCACTGGCAGCGCCGCCCCGCAAACCTGGCACGACTTCGGTGGGTTCCCTCCCGAACTGTTTGCCGTGCAGTACCCGGCGCCGGGCAACCCGCAGCTGGCCGCGCAAATCGTCGGGCTGCTGCAAGCCGATGGCCTCGACGCGCAACTCGATGAACGCCGCCCCTTCGACCACGGCACCTGGGTGCCGCTGTCACTGATGTACCCGGCGGCGGATATTGCGGTGGTGCAGGTTTCCTTGCCCAGCCGCATGGGCCCGGCGCTGCAAACCCGAGTCGGGCATGCCCTGGCGAGCCTGCGTGAACAGGGTGTGCTGTTGATCGGCTCCGGCAGCATCACCCATAACCTGGGTGAGCTAAACTGGCGCGCCGGCCCTGAGAGCATCGAGCCGTGGGCGCGGGATTTTCGCGATTGGGTGGTGGATAAACTTGCCGCCAACGATGAAGCGGCCCTGCACGACTACCGCCGCCAGGCGCCGCATGCCGTGCGCAGCCATCCCAGCGATGAGCATTTGTTGCCGTTGTACTTTGCACGGGGCGCCGGAGGGGATTTCAGTGTGGCGCATCAGGGGTTCACCTTGGGCGCGCTGGGGATGGACATCTATCGTTTCGGCTAACAGAGATCTAAAGGTGGGAGCTGGCTTGCCTGCGATAGCGGTGGTTCAGTTAGCCTATTTGCCACTGATACACCGCTATCGCAGGCAAGCCAGCTCCCACATTTGATCGGGTGCTGATCCGAAAGAAATGCCAGGCAAAAAAAATCCCCGAACCAGTCGGGGATTTTTTATATGCGATCAATCAGCCCAAAGGCGGATCAATCTTCGCGGTAGCGACGCAGCTTCAGCTGCTTACCGGCAACGCGAGTGTCTTTGAGCTTGGCCAGCAGTTTTTCCAGACCGTCTTCCGGCAGCTCCACCAGGGAGAAGCTGTCACGAACCTGGATGCGACCGATGGCTTCACGTGCCAGGCCACCCTCATTGAGGATAGCGCCCAGCAGGTTCTTGGCGGCGATGCCATCACGCGCGCCCAGCGCGGTACGGCAGCGAGCACGACCTTCAGCCAATGGAACCGGAGCGCGACGCTCACGATCACCACGGTCTGGACGGTCACCGGTACGCTCTGGACGATCACCGCGTGGCGCGTTGTTCGGTACCAGTGGGCGTTCTTTCTCGATCGCTGCCAGGGTCAGGGCCTGACCGTTGGTGGCTTTGCGCAGCAGAGCTGCAGCCAGGGCACGTGGGGTGCAACCGATATCGGCAGTCAGGCGGTCCAGCAGGTCGCCGTGGGTCGATTCAGCGTCAGCCACCAGCGGCGACAAGCTGTTGGTCAGTTTCTTGATGCGAGCATCGAGAACGGCCTGGGCATCCGGCAGGCGGACTTCGGCAACTTTCTGACCGGTTACACGCTCGATCACTTGTAGCATGCGGCGCTCACGCGGAGTCACCAGCAGCAGTGCACGACCTTCGCGACCCGCACGGCCGGTACGGCCGATACGGTGAACGTAGGACTCTGGATCGTAAGGCATGTCAACGTTGAACACGTGAGTGATACGTGGAACGTCGAGGCCACGGGCGGCGACGTCGGTCGCCACAACGATGTCCAGACGGCCATCCTTGAGGGAGTCGATCACGCGCTCACGTTGGTTCTGGGCAATGTCACCGTTCAGCGCAGCGGCTTTGTAGCCTTTGGCTTCCAGGGCACTGGCCAGGTCCAGGGTCGCTTGCTTGGTGCGCACGAACATGATCAGGGCGTCGAAGTCTTCGACTTCCAGCAGGCTCAATACAGCCGAGGTCTTCTGGTCAGCGTGAACCAACAGGTGAGCCTGTTCGATCGCGGTAACGGTCTGAGTCTTGGTCTGGATCTTCACGTGTTGCGGATCGCGCAGGTGGCGTTCGGCAATGGCACGGATCGACTGTGGCAGGGTGGCCGAGAACAGTACGGTCTGACGGGTCGGTGGCAGTGCTTTAAAGATGACTTCCAGGTCATCCATGAAGCCCAGCTTCAACATTTCGTCAGCTTCGTCCAGAACCAGGTGGTTCACGGTCGACAGCACTTTCTCGTCACGACGCAGGTGGTCGCACAGACGGCCCGGCGTGGCGACAACGATCTGTGCGCCGTTACGGATTGCTTTAAGTTGTGGGCCCATAGGCGCGCCGCCGTAAACGGCCACAACGGTTACGCCTGGCATTTGCTTGGCGTAGGTTTCAAAAGCGGTTGCTACTTGCAGCGCCAACTCACGGGTTGGCGCCAGGATCAGGGCTTGCGGCTCGCGCTTGGCAGGATCGATGCAGTGCAGGATAGGCAGGGCGAACGCGGCGGTTTTACCGGTACCGGTTTGCGCCTGGCCAATCATGTCCTGCCCGGCCATGATGATCGGGATCGATTGCTGCTGAATAGCCGAAGGTTCTTCGTAGCCGGTCGCGATGACGGCAGCGAGAATGTTCGGGTTAAGATTAAAAGCGGCGAAGCCGCCGGTTTCCTGGGTCATGGGTCTGCCTCTAAGTGCATCCGCAAAGACCCATGCTCCAAAGCTGCGCATGCCGTGTTGAGACTCAAGAGTCGCCCTGGCTGCTTTGTCGGCGGGGATTTGCGAAAACGAATGAATGAAAAAGATTCGTCAAGGGAGAGTCCGCTGTGCGGACGTGCAGCCGAAGCTGACTTCGGGGAATTGCGCTACCTAAACGCGGCCCGGTTAAAGGCCGGCGCGCACTATACCGGAAATAGCTGAAAAAGGGAGCTTTTTTTATCCGAAAGTGCCGATATACCGCGCTGCGTCACCTTCTTTGCGTATACCCGCGCCAAGGTCTATTTTTCAAAGGCCCGGCCCTGTTGGTCACAACACTTAAACGGTTCACCTGCCCATTAAGGCCCACTGGTCTAAAACCCTACCCAAGCCCCCGAGGCCACCCCCGATGAATCAAGCCAGCAGCAGTCGCGTCAGCCGTGAATTACAGGGTCATGTCCTGCTGTTGGGACTGGATCGAGTGGCCAAGCGCAATGCCTTTGACCTGGACCTGCTCAATGAGCTGAGCCTGGCCTATGGCGAATTTGATCGAAACGACGACGCTCGCGTGGCCGTGGTATTCGCCCACGGCGAACATTTTACTGCCGGGCTGGACCTGGCCAATGTCAGTGGCGTGATGTCGGGAGGCTGGCAACCACCGTTGGGCGGCTGCGATCCGTGGGGCGTGTTTGCCGGCCCCCGCGTCAATAAACCGGTGATCGTCGCGGCCCAGGGTTACTGCCTGACCATCGGCATCGAATTGATGCTGGCGGCGGATATCAACCTCTGTGCCAGCAATACGCGCTTTGCGCAGATGGAAGTGCAGCGCGGGATTTTCCCGTTTGGCGGCGCGACCCTGCGCTTTCATCAGATCGCCGGCTGGGGCAACGCGATGCGCTGGCTGCTGACCGGCGATGAGTTCGACGCCCATGAGGCGCTGCGTCTGGGGCTGGTGCAGGAAGTGATGGCCAGTGAAGACCTGCTGCCGCGCGCCATCGAACTGGCCAGCCGCATTGCCCGCCAGGCACCGCTGGGCGTGCAGGCGACGTTGATGTCGGCGCGCCAGGCACGCATGGAAGGTGAAGCCGTGGCGGCGGCCGGGTTGCAGGTGGTGGTGGAGAAATTGTTGAACAGTGAAGATGCCAAAGAAGGTGTGCGGGCGATGGTTGAGAAGCGGCCGGGGGTGTTCAAGGGGATTTGAGTAGGCTGTGCGGGCCTCATCGCGGGCAAGCCCGCTCCCACAGGTGGAATGCATTTCAACCGGAAAATGCTATTCAACTGTGGGAGCCGGGCTTGCCCGCGATGGCGTCAGTACGGGCAACTAAGTCGCCGGCCGAATCGCCTTGATCAACGCCTGCAACGAATACCCCAACCGCGGCGCCAACGCCTCGGCGCGGTCCGACAACGCTGCCATATCCAGTTCCTGATCCAGCTCCGATGGCACCAGCAAAATCACATTGCCCTCCTTCACCGGCAGTTCCCAGTAATGCCGGTGATACAACCCGCGCAACAACGCCGCACCCAATGGTTTACCGTCATCGGTCGCCCACTGGTTGATCACCAGCCAGCCACCCGGGTTGAGTTTTTTCTGGCAGTTTTCCAGAAAGGTCCAGGCCAGGTGCCCGACGCCTGGGCCAACATCCGTATACAAGTCGACGAAAATCAAGTCGGCCGACTCGGCGGTATCGAGCAATTGCAACGCGTCACCAATACGGATGTACAAGCGCGGGTCGTCATCCAGCCCCAGGTACTCGATGGCCAGGCGCGGCACATCCGGGCGCAGCTCGATGGCCTCGACGTCTTCCAGCGGCAGAAACTTGAGGCACGCCTGGGTCAGCGTACCGGCGCCCAGGCCGAGGAACAGCGCGCTTTCCGGTTGCTCATGGCACAACGCGCCAATCAACATCGCGCGGGTGTAGTCGTACTCGAGCCAGCTCGGGTCGGCGGTAAACACGCAGCTTTGCTCGATGGCATCGCCAAACTCGAGAAAACGGTAATCAGCCACTTCGAGCACACGAATCATGCCGAAATCATCATGGACTTCAGCCAGCAGGCGCTCGACACGCTCCTCGCTCATCACTACTCCTAAAGGGTTTACCGCACGGCAAAGGCGCGATTGTCGGCCAAGCGGCGGCAACAGGTCACGCACTAATTGCTGCTAACATTGGCGCCCGACCGTCAATCAACCTATCGAGTTCATGATGAGCCAACCCTGGAGCCCCGACAGCTGGCGCGCCCTGCCGATCCAGCAACAACCCCAGTACCCGGACGCTGCGCACTTGCTGCAAGTGGAGCAAAGCCTGGCCAGCTACCCGCCACTGGTATTTGCCGGGGAAGCACGCGAATTGCGCCGTCAGTTTGCCGAAGTGACCCAGGGCCGCGCCTTCCTGTTGCAAGGTGGTGACTGCGCCGAAAGCTTTGCCGAGTTTTCTGCTGCAAAAATCCGCGACACCTTCAAGGTGCTGCTGCAGATGGCGATCGTGATGACCTTCGCCGCCGGTTGCCCGGTGGTCAAGGTTGGACGCATGGCCGGCCAGTTTGCCAAGCCGCGTTCGGCCAACGATGAAACCATCGACGGCGTCACCCTGCCCGCCTACCGTGGCGACATCGTCAACGGTATCGGCTTCGACGAAAAAAGCCGCGTGCCAGACCCGGACCGCCTGCTGCAGTCTTACCACCAGTCCACTGCCACCCTGAATTTGCTGCGCGCGTTTGCCCAGGGCGGGTTTGCCGACCTGCACCAGGTGCACAAGTGGAACCTGGACTTTATCGCCAACTCCGCGCTGGCCGAAAAATACAGCCAACTGGCCGATCGCATCGACGAAACCCTCGCGTTCATGCGCGCCTGCGGTATGGACAGCTCGCCGCAATTGCGCGAAACCAGCTTCTTCACCGCCCACGAAGCGCTGCTGCTGAACTATGAACAGGCCTTCGTGCGCCGCGACAGCCTGACCAACGACTACTACGACTGCTCGGCCCATATGCTTTGGATCGGCGACCGCACCCGTCAGCTGGACGGTGCCCACGTCGAGTTCCTGCGCGGGGTCAACAACCCGATCGGGGTCAAGGTCGGCCCGAGCATGAAGCCTGAGGACCTGATCCGCCTGATCGACATCCTCAACCCGGACAACGACCCAGGCCGCCTCAACCTGATTGCGCGCATGGGCGCCGGCAAGGTCGGCGACCACCTGCCCAACCTGATTCGTGCGGTACAGCGCGAGGGCAAGCAGGTGCTGTGGAGTTCGGACCCGATGCACGGCAACACCATCAAGGCCAGCAGCGGCTACAAGACCCGCGACTTTGCGCAGATTCTTGGCGAGGTGAAGGAGTTCTTCCAGGTCCACCAGGCCGAGGGCAGCTATGCCGGCGGGATCCATATCGAGATGACCGGGCAGAACGTCACCGAATGCATTGGCGGCGCGCGGCCGATTACCGAAGATGGCTTGTCTGACCGTTATCACACGCATTGCGACCCACGGATGAATGCCGATCAGTCGCTGGAATTGGCGTTTTTGATTGCCGAGACGTTGAAGCAAGTTAAACGCTGACTCATAGGCTTGTTGTGGCAAGCGGGCTTGCCCCGCGTTGGGTGGCGAAGCCACCCTGAAACCAGCCACCCCGTTCTTCCAGATATACCGAGGTGTTTGTGATGGGGCTGCTTCGCAGCCCAACGCGGGGCAAGCCCGCTCGCCACAAAAGCCCTCGACAACTCATATTTGCAACATCGCCACCCGAAGCCGCGCCGCACTCGGCCGCTGGCAGTTGAGCTGCACCTGCTCCAACCCAAGCCAGCCCGCCATCTGCCGCAGATTCAGGGCCAACGCCTGCATCCCTTCCTCATCCAGCCCCGGTTCTTCCTCGTGCACCGCGTGCACTGCCAGGCGCCCATTGGCGCGTTCGGCGCGCAGGTCAACCCGCGCGGCAATCCGCTCATTGTGCAAAAACGGCAGCACGTAGTAGCCATACACCCGTTTGTGTTGCGGGGTGTAGATCTCCAGCCGGTAACGAAAATCGAACAGACGCTCGGTGCGGCTGCGCTCCCAGATCAATGAATCGAACGGCGAGAGCAAGGCGCTTGCGGGCACTTTGCGTGGCACTTTGGGTTCAGGCAGGCAGTAAGCCGCCTGCTTCCAGCCCTGCACCTGGCACACCTGCAACTGCCCATCCTCGACCAACTCGGCCAGGCGGCCACGGCTGTCGGCGGGGTCCAGGCGGAAATAGTCGCGCAGGTCTTTTTCGGTGGCGACGCCCAATGCAGTCGCGCTGTGCAGCAGCAAACCGCGCTGAGCTTCGGCTTCGCTCACAGACGCGTGAAGAATATCGGCGGGAATGACCCGTTCCGGCAAATCATAGAGCCGCTCAAAACCGCGCCGCCCCGCGACGGTGACCAAACCGGCGGCGAACAGCCATTCCAGCGCGTGTTTTTCCTCACTCCAATCCCACCAGGGGCCGGCACGCTCCTCGCGGGTCGACAAGCTGCCCGCGCCCAATGCGCCTTGCTGCTCGACCGTGTGCAGCACGCGCTGAATGGTGGCCTGCTGCTCACGCCCAAAGCGCGCCATCTGCGAATAGATGCCCTGCCCTAACTTTGCCCGCTCCATGCGCCAGCGCATCAACGGGTACAGCGCCATGGGCAGCAAGGAGGCCTCATGGCCCCAATACTCAAACAACGAGCGGCGCCGGCCCTGGCTCCAGGCAGCGTGTTCAAGGATCAACGGGGAGTAATGGCCCAGGCGCGAAAACAGCGGCAGGTAATGGGAGCGCACCACGGCGTTGACCGAATCGATCTGCAATACACCCAACCGCTCAATCAAACGGTTGAGGTGCGCAGCCTTGATCAATGCTGGCGCCTGGCGCCCGGAAAATCCCTGGGCCACCAGCGCCATGCGGCGTGCTTGCTTGAGGGAAAACGACAGGTCGGCGGGCATGGGTCTCTCCGTGTGAGCTCGCCGACCACCCTACTGCATCCTGGCTTATTTTCGCAGCGGGTCTTGCCAGAAATGCAGATGACGCTCCTGCTCGACATCGCTGCGGTTAAGCCCAATATCCTTAAGCGCTTCATCGCTCAAGCTTGCCAGGGCATGGCGCTCCTCATGCAGCGCCTGCCAGCGGGCAATGCTGCGAAGCAGCACGGAAAACGGGCGCTTGCCCAGCAACACAAAACCTTTCTGACCTTTCATCTTCTCGCCCTCCAGTGGGGATGGCACAAGTGTGTGCCTGGCCTTATGATCAATCCAACGAATGTTTCTTATGCAATACATCTCTGAGATTGATCAATTGTCCAGCTACCCAAGCATTGACACCGACGTACTGCGCACCTTCGTCGCCATCGCCGACCAGGGCGGCTTTACCCGCGCCGGCGAGTTGGTCAACCGCACGCAATCGGCGGTGAGCATGCAGATGAAGCGGCTGGAAGAAGACGTGCTGCAACGCAAGTTGTTCGAGCGCGATGGCCGCCAAGTAAGGCTCACGCCGGAAGGCGAGGTATTACTGGGTTATGCACGGCGCATCCTGAAACTGCACAGTGAAGTGTTCAACACCCTGCGCGAACCGCATATGGTGGGATTGGTGCGCATCGGCACGCCGGATGACTACGTGATGCGTTTTCTGCCGGGCATTCTCAAACAGTTTTCCAAGGCCTACCCGCTGATCCAGATCGAGATGCACTGTGAGTCGTCATCGGTGTTGATGCAGCGCAGAGACTTGGCGCTGACCGTCATCAGCCGTGAACCCGGCAAGGAAATCGGCGAGTTGTTGCGCACCGAGCGCATGGTGTGGGCGGCCGCGCCCTGCTTCTGCGTGGACGAGCACGATGCATTGCCCCTGGCCGGTTCCGGTACTGACTGCCTTTACTACCAGTGGACCCGTGCAGCGCTGGATGCGGCCGGGCGTGATTATCGCATGGCCTACCACAGCTCTAATGTGGCGGCGATCCAGGCGGTGGTTAACGCTGGCCTGGCAGTGATGGTGTGCATGGAAAGCCTGGTGACCGACGACTTGCGAATCCTGAGCAGCGACGACGGCTTCCCGCCACTGCCCTCGATGAACCTGCACTTGTTACGCAACCCGGCAATGACCTCGCCGATCACCGAATGCCTGGCGCAATACATCGTCGAAGGCTTCAGACTTTAAAGGTCAACATCACCGCGCACACCGCCAGGAAAGCGCAGAACAGCCCGCGCAACACACGCTCCGGCAACGCATGGGCGACTTTCACGCCCCAACTGATGCTCAGCAGGCCACCCACCGCCAGCGGCACGCCGATCATCCAGTCCACTTCATGGTGCCAGGCGTAGGTGACCAGCGTCACACTGGTACTGGGCAATGCCAGGGCCAGCGACAAGCCTTGCGCAACCACTTGGGTGGTGCCGAACAGGCTGGTCAGTACCGGCGTGGCAACCACCGCGCCGCCCACGCCGAACAAGCCGCCCATGGAACCGGACGCAGCACCCAGCACGCCAAGCCATGGCCAGGAATAACGCATTTGCGCAGTCGGCGGTGCGTTGCGGGTGAACAGGCGCAGCAGGTTGTACGCCGCCAGCGTCAGCAAGAACGCGATGAAGCCGATGCGCATGGCCCCGGCGTCCAGGCCCACCGCCCAGATCGAACCCAGCCAGGCAAAGCTGAAGCCCATGACCCCCAGCGGCAGCGCGTGACGCAATTCAATCCGGTTGCGTTGATGGTAACGCCACAACGCCAGCATCACGTTGGGCACGACCATCACCAAGGCCGTGCCTTGGGCAATCTGTTGATCCAGGCCGAACAACACGCCCAGTACCGGAATTGCGATCAGCCCGCCACCAATGCCAAACAACCCGCCGACCGTACCGAGCGCCGCGCCCAATACCAGATACATCGCCAAATCCATCACCGCTCACCACTCCAGAAGCCCAGGCCTTGCATGCTACGCAGTCGGCTATAGCGTGGAAACGCACAGCAACGCACAATGGCTGTGCCAATCTCGCATAAGCGCACACCCATGAACCCCAACACTCTGACCGAGCAACTGAGCCTGTTTCTGGATGTATTGGAGACCGGCAGTTTTTCCGCCGCCGCGCGCCGCCACCCACTGACACCATCGGCGGTAGCGCGGCGCATCGACAGCCTGGAAAGCTCGGTGGGCAGCCGCCTGTTCCAGCGCAGCACCCACGCGGTGCTGCCCACGCCGGCGGGCCTGGCCTTCGCCGAGCGGGCGCGGCGGATCGTCAGCGAATTGCAGCTGGCCCGTGCCGAAGCCGTGTCCTTGAGCCATGCGCCGGAAGGCTTGATACGGGTGGACGCCCCGGCCGCCTTTGGTCGACGGCACTTGGCGCCGGTAATTGCCGACTTTTTGAATGTGTACCCTGGGCTCGATGTGCACCTGCACTTGATCGACAGCTTTGTCGATATGCAGGGCGCGCACCTGGGCAAAGTCGATTTGGTGCTGCGCGCCGGGCATATCGTTGACACTCGCCTGGTGGCCACGCCCCTGGCGAGCATTGTGCGCATCGCCTGTGCCAGCCCGGCATACCTCAAAAGCCATGGCACGCCCAGCCACCCACGCGAGCTGAGCGAGCACGATGGCCTGGACTGGGACGGCCTGGCGCCGATGTTCGCGTGGCGCTTCGAACTGGATGGGCGCCGCACCCTCTACCGACCGCGGCGTATCCGCATGAGCGCCAACAACGCCGAAGCCCTACTGTCTGGCGCCCTTGCCGGGCTGGGTATCGCCCACCTGCCCACGTGGCTGGCCAGCGAATACCTGGTGCGCGGCGAGTTGCTGCCGCTGTTTTGCGAAAACGGCCTGCCCAGCCCGGAAACCGCTGGCATCTACGCGTTGCGCCTGGAACAGCAACCGAATGCGCGCAGCCGTTTGCTGCTGGAATACCTCAAATCGCGTTTCAGCCCTGTGCCGCCATGGGATCTGGCGCTGCAAAGCGGCCTGGTCTGACCGGTGCGCCAGAATTATCTGGCGCATTAAAGGTTTGCCCGCTAGATTCCTGGGCATACACGCTTTTTAAGGCAGCACCATGAGTAAAAATCCCAACCCGTGCGAAAACCTGATGCTGGACAACCAGCTGTGTTTCGCCCTGCACTCCACCTCGTTGCTGATGACCAAAGTCTACAAGCCGCTGCTACAAGCCCTCGGCCTGACCTACCCGCAGTACTTGGCCATGATGGTGCTGTGGGAAGAGGATGGCTTGACCGTCGGCGAAATCAGCCACCGCTTGCTCACCGACCCGGGCTCCCTCACGCCATTGCTCAAACGCCTGGAAGCCGAAGGCCTGCTCAGCCGCACCCGCAAGCGTGAAGATGAGCGGGTGGTGGTGGTGGAACTGACCGAAGCGGGACGTGCCTTGCAGGAAAAGGCAATGGGGATTCCGCAGTGCATTCTGGGGGCGAGCGGTATGCAGCTTGAGCAGTTGCGCAAGCTACAGGCGGATCTGATTGCGTTGCGTAGTAATTTGCAGGGTGCTGTCTGACGCGATTTTCCAAACACTAAAAATCTGAATGTGGGAGCGGGCTTGCCCGCGATGGCGGTGTGTCAGTCGCCAGATGTGCTAACTGATTCACCGCCATCGCGGGCAAGCCCGCTCCCACATTTGTTTTTTTGAGCCCATCAAATATTTTTATATTTATCTTGCGCGCTAAATATTAGCGCTATATATTCGCCTCACCAACTACTTAGCGCGCAAACATTTAGCGCTAAACCAAAAGAGGACGACACCATGCAAACGCTCTATACCGCAGTAGCCACCGCCACCGGCGGCCGTGATGGTCGCGCTGTTTCCAGCGACAACATCCTCGACGTCAAACTCTCCACCCCAAAAGAATTGGGCGGCGCTGGCGGCCAGGCCACCAACCCCGAGCAACTGTTCGCCGCCGGCTATTCGGCCTGCTTTATCGGCGCGCTGAAATTCGTCGCCAGCCAGACAAAACGCAAAATCCCGGATGACGCCTCGATCACCGCCCACGTCGGCATCGGCCAAATCCCCGGCGGTTTCGGCCTGGACATCGACCTGCACGTCAGCCTGCCGGGCCTGGCACAAGACGAGGCGCAAAGCCTGGTCGACGCCGCGCACCAGGTCTGCCCGTACTCCAACGCCACCCGTGGCAACGTCGATGTGCGCCTGCACGTGACGGTCTGATTTACACACGCGCACAAAAAAGCCCGACGCCAGGTCGGGCTTTTTTTGTCGTACGGTTGGGCCAGAATTACTTCTTGGCGCGACCTTTGTACGAACCACCTTCACGGGTGTCGATCTCGATCATGTCGTCGATTTCGATGAAATCAGCAACTTGCAGCTCGGTACCGTTAGCCAGTTTGGCAGGCTTCATCACCTTGCCCGAAGTGTCGCCGCGAGCGGAACCTTCGGTGTAGGCAACTTTACGCACGATGGTGGTCGGCAGCTCTACGGAAACCAGACGGTCTTCGAAGAAGATCGCTTCGCAAACGTCTTCCATGCCTTCTTCCACGAACGGCAGAACGGCTTCGATATCTTCAGCGTTCAGCTCGTACATGGTGTAGTCGGTGGTGTCCATGAACGTGTAGGTGTCGCCGCTGATGAAGGACAGGGTCGCTTCTTTGCGGTCGAGGATCACGTCGTCCAGTTTGTCATCGGCGCTGTAGACGATCTCGGTCTTGTAACCGGTCAGCAGGTTCTTCAGCTTGGTCTTCATGATTGCGCTGTTACGACCAGACTTGGTGAACTCAGCTTTCTGAACCAGCCAAGGGTCGTTTTCGAGACGGATCACTGTACCGGGTTTCAGTTCTTTACCAGTTTTCATTGCATATATCCGAAATTTGGATGGGATTTACAAAATTCAAGGTGGCGTATCATATCCAACTTTCATAAAACTGTACCAGCGCCGTCGCAAGATCGGCCTGCAAGCCTTGTTCCAGACACCAGGTTTGCGCGTGCAGGTGTACCTCCGGCCAGTGTTCCATGAGCATTTTCCACGCTTGTGCCATATCGCCATCAGCGTTCCAGGCTTGCCACAGGGTCACCACAGCGACCTTGGCGGCGGGCGACAACGCGGCGGTGTACAGCGCCAGAAAGGCGTCGAGCTTGTCCAGGTGGATGTCTTCGTCCTGGCGGTAGATGTGCCACAGCAACGGCCGCCCCGCCCATTGGGCACGCACGAACGAGTCTTCGCCGCGCACGGCGTTGAAGTCGCAGCACCACAGCAGGCGGTCATATTGTTCCTGGCGCACGAACGGCAGCACCTGCACGGTCAGCGCATCGCGTTGATGCACATCGCCCACCGCCAGCGCCTCGACATCGAGCCAGCGCTGCACGTCGCCGAGGATGCGGCCTTCCGGCACCAACAGATGAGTGGCATGCCCATCCGTCGCCAACACGTCCAGCCAGCTGGCGAGCCCGGCATTTTCATAGGCAAACAACGACATCAGCCGCGCACCGGCTGCCGGAACGACGCCTATCGACTGCAGGAATTGTTGTCGCGCTGCGCCGTCATGCTGAAATGCCTGACGCTGCTCCAACAACCCGCCTTCACGCAAAAGCCCGCCCGTGCCCGGACGAAACCCCGGAAAGAAGAAGTACTTTTGCACGCCCTTGAACTTCACCGACGGCAGGCGGTGGCAACCCACCACCCAGTCTTCGGCGCTGAGGTAATCCAGGTTCATCCACAACGGCGTGCGTTCGCGCGCGGCCATGGCCTCCATATAATCGGGCGGCAACTGGCAAGCGAAGGCGGCGATCACAACGTCGGCGGGTGGCGTCTGCGGCCAGTCGGCCGACCAGTGACGCACTTCAACGCCTTCCTGCCATTGCTGATCGCGCTGCACCTCGATTTCGGGGCACATGCGTTCGAAGGCGCGCAGGTCGTCGACCCATAAGCGCACTTCGCACGCATGCTCAACCACCAACTGCCGGGCCAGGCGCCAGGTCACGCCGATGTCGCCGTAGTTGTCGACGACGCTGCAAAAAATATCCCAGCGGGCTTTCATTCCGGGCTCCAACATTCAAAGGCTCGATTGTCCGCATAAATGCGCCGATGCAGAAGGCTTGATCGCGATTATTCTGCACAGTGGCTGTGCGACAATCGCCGCCACGCCGTCAATGCCTGCCAGGAGGCCAACATGTCTGAACGTCCGTTGTCGCTGTTCAAGCTCAGTGCTGCCGTGGCCTTTGGCCTGTGGCTGGGGTTTATCGCCATTGTGCTGACCGCCTGGCTGGTCTCGCGCTACCTGTTCCCGCAAAGCCTCGCACCCGTGGCTCAAGCGGTTCAACAAGCCGTTCAACAGATGGGCAAACCGGCCGCTGTGGCGCCGGAGCCGCCGAACCGTATGTTCGAGCAATACACCGAGAACCTGCGCAAGCAGGAACAACAACAAACCCTGGACCAGGCGCGCAACAATGCGCGCAACCTGTCTAACCCCAAATGCCAGTTCTGGCTGCAACAAGACCAGAACGCGCCCAATGAAAAGAGCAAGGCGAATGTCCTGCAATTTTGCGAATGACCCAGCACACCCATGAATAAACATGCCGTTCACCAGTTGATCCTGGAAAAACTCAGCGTCGACCTCGACATCGCTCAGCGTGCCGCACAGACCGCCTACGAAACCGCGACCCACGAAGAAAACATCGCGGAGAACAAGTACGACACCTTGGGGCTGGAAGCTTCCTACCTCGCGGCCGGGCAAGCCAAACGCGTCGAAGAGATCAAGCAAGCGCTGGCGTTGTGCCAGAACCTGCAACTACGCGCCTACGATGATCAACGCGGGATTGAGGTCGGCACGCTACTAGGCCTGGAGGACGAGAACAGCCGCCAGCAGTGGCTGTTCCTGGCGCCGGATGCGGCAGGCTTGAAAGTCGATGTGGTGGGCCAGCCGGTGACCGTCATCACCCCGCGCTCGCCCCTGGGCAAAAGCCTGCTGGGCAAGTTCGAGGGTGATGAGGTGGAGATTCTGGTGGCGGGCGCCCGGCAACACTTCACGGTTACCGAGGCCAAGTAAACCACTCTAAGCACAGGGGCTTACCGTGGCGAGGGAGCTTGCTCCCGCTCGGGTGCGCAGCGCCCGCAAGCTTTTTGGGGCCGCTACGCAGCCCAGCGGGAGCAAGCTCCCTCGCCACACCTGCAATAATCAATATCAGTGGACGGGCAATTCAACGCCGTCAAACAGCTCTTCCAGTTCCTGCTTGTTATGGCACTGGATCGCCTTGGCCATGACTTCACGGGTCAGGTGCGGTGCAAACTTCTCGATGAAGTCGCACATGAAACCACGCAGGAAGGTGCCACGGCGGAAGCCGATCTTGGTCACGCTGGACTCGAACAATTCGCTGGCGTCGAGCACGACCAGGTCTTTATCGAGGTTGGTGTCGACCGCCATTTTGGCGACGATACCCACACCCAGGCCCAGGCGCACGTAGGTCTTGATCACGTCGGCGTCAGCGGCGGTGAACACCACTTTCGGCGTGAGGCCGCGATGGCTGAAGGCTTCATCGAGCTTGGAGCGGCCGGTAAAGCCGAACACATAAGTGACGATCGGGTATTCAGCCAGGGCTTCGAGGGTCAGCTTCGGCAGCTTGGCCAACGGGTGGCCCTGGGGCACGACCACGCAACGGTTCCAGCGGTAGCACGGCATCATCACCAGGTCGCCGAACAGCTCAAGGGCTTCGGTGGCGATGGCAAAATCGACGGTGCCGTCAGCGGCCATCTCGGCGATCTGCATCGGCGAACCCTGGTGCATGTGCAGGGCCACATCGGGGTATTGCTTGATGAAATCGCGGATCACCGGCGGCAAGGCATAACGCGCCTGGGTGTGGGTGGTGGCGATCGACAGGGTGCCTTTCTTCTCGTTGGAGAATTCCTGGGCGATCTGCTTGATGCTTTCGACTTTGCGCAGGATCTCGCCGGCGGTGGTGATAATGCGCTCACCGGCCGGGGTCACACGGGTCAGGTGTTTGCCGCTGCGCGCGAATACTTCGACGCCCAGCTCGTCTTCGAGCAGGCGGATCTGCTTGCTGATACCGGGTTGCGAGGTGTAAAGGCTTTGAGCGGTAGCGGAAACGTTGAGGTCGTGGTGCGCCACTTCCCAGATGTAGCGCAGTTGTTGAAGCTTCATATATGTCCCTCAAAGCGGATAGACGCCACGGGTATCAGCGACGGTATATAACTATATTAAAGGTCAGACAGATAAATCTAGAACTTTTTATCGTTTTTACCCATCACGTGTCATCAGTGCGTCGACGCTGCAGCGACGGCACCATGTAAACCGGCACTGTGGCCAGTTGCAGTACCCGCGCCGCCGTGCGCCCAAGCGGTGTGGCGGTCGCGGTTGTGTGGCTATGACTACCTACGATCAACAGGTCAACGGAAAGTTTACGCAGTTGGTCGAGAATCACCTCGCACGGGTCCCCCTGGATCACGCGCACCGAGCGAATCAACTGCAGGTCTTGCTCGCCCTCCCCCAACTCCTCGCGAAAACTGTCGAGCACCCGTTGCTCAATGGTCGCCATCACCGTGTTCAGGCCCTGGCTCTGCCATTCACTCAGGGCCTTCTCATCAAGGTAGCTTTGCAACACCGATTCGGCGAACAACCCGATCGGCTCGACCACATGAATCACATACAAATCCGCCTTGAACGTCCGGGCCAGCGCCAGCGCATGTTGCATGACATACGGCGCATACAGACCGAGGTCCGTGGCATACAACATCGAACGAATCATAGAACCTCCTGGACTGCCAGGATGGCGGGGATTGATTGAGCTTAGCAGCTAGCTCTCGGTCTGGATTTTCAACTCATTGCTGATGCCATGGGGCACATGCCCGGTGGTTACCACCTCCCTGGCTTTCTCACAATGACCGGCCTGGTCGTCGAAAAACACATCGGCGGCGAACGCCTCCAAAAACGCGGATTTCTCCAGGCCGCCAAGGAACAGTGACTCATCCAGGCGGATGTCCCATTCGCGCAAGGTGCGAATCACCCGCTCATGGGACGGCGCCGAACGCGCGGTGACCAGGGCGGTGCGGATCGGGCAGGCGTCGTCCGCGAACTCGCGCTGCAACAGGTTGAGCGCCGCCAGGAAGCCCTTGAACGGACCGCCGTGCAAAGGCTCGCGTGCCGACTCGCGCTCGCTGGCATGAAACGCCTCTATCCCACCGACCTGATACACGCGCTCCGACTCATCGGAAAACAGCACCGCATCGCCGTCGAATGCAATGCGCAGTTCTTCACTCGATGCCCGGCGCGCGCCGCCGGACAGAATCGTCGCCGCAGCGAAACCAGCATCCAGGGCGCTGCGCACATCTTCAGCATGGGTCGACAAAAACAAATGGCAACCAAACGCGGCCAAATAAGGATATGGACTACGCCCTCCTACGAAAGCGGCGCGGGAAATATCCAGGCCGTAATGCTGGATCGAATTGAACACGCGCAAACCGGTGTCGGCGCTGTTGCGTGACACCAGCACCACTTCGACGCGGGCACGCCCGAGGCTGGCGTTAAGGCTAAGGAGCTTTTTGACCAGCGGGAAGGCGTCGCCGGGTTCGAGGGTTTCTTCCTCGTGTTCGATCTGGTATTTGCGATACGCCTCCACCCCTTCGTTCAGGTAGATCTTGTGGCTGTCGCTCAGGTCGAACAGTGCCCGCGACGAAATCGCCAGCACCAGTTTGTCGCCCAATCCTTTCGCCATAGTGTTTCTCCCCAATTCAGCGATTGCGCCGATCAATAAAACTCAAGGCCTGGTAGAGCGCCTGCATGCATGGCAATTCACAGCCCGCCGCTTTGGCAGCGGCCAATGGCCGGGCGTAGATCGCCGCCAGTTCCAGCGGGCGTTTGTGCACGTGGTCGTGGTACATGCTGGGCAGGTAGTCAGCCATGGTGTCGGTCATGGTGAGCATTTGCTCGACGTAACTGCCGGGAATTTCATGGCCACAGGCGTGGGCGCCCTTCACCACTTCAGTCATCAGGGCCTGGATCAGTTCGCGGCTGGACTCATCGGCCATCATCGCGCTGGTGCCGGTGCCCAGCAATACCGAGAGGCCATTGAACGGCACATTCCAGACCAATTTATGCCACCGCGCCTGGTGCACATTGGCCATGGCCTGGGACTCGATGCCGGCCTGGTGAAACAGCGCGGCGCCCTCCTCGACAATGGCCTTCTGCTGCGCCTCATCGTTGGCCGCCGTGCCACTGTGATAGCCAAGATTCACCCGGCCCAACGCCTGATGCTCGACGACACCCGGCCCGGAACGATGCACGCCGATGTAACACAAGCCGCCCAACAGGTGCAGCGACGATGGCAGGTGTTCGCGCAAGCTGTCTTCAACATCGAGGCCGTTTTGCAGGAGCACTACCTTGGCGCCCGGTGCGGCGACCTGGGCAAGGGTTGGGGCCAGCTCCACGTTGCCGGTGGATTTGGTGCCGACCAGCAGCCAGTCGCACGCCGGCATATCGGCAGCCTGGGCATAGGCCTGCACAGGGTGCAGGTGCAACTTGCCGTGCACAGTACTGTTGAGGTGCAGGCCATGCTCGGCGACCGCCGCATATTCACTGCGCAACAGAAAGTGCACATCGAACCCGGCACGCGCCAGCATCAGGCCGTAAAAACCACCGATGGCGCCGGTGCCGATAATGCCGATGCGGGGCGACAGTGCTGTCATGGCAGATCCTCTGGAGTACGGGTAAGTGCTTGATTAATCGCGTCCGCAAGGTCGGGCCGGGTAAGACGCGCCTGTAATTGCCCAAGGAATTGACCCTCGCACACGAGGAACAACGCGGGCAAATGAAAGATCTGGTAGCGCTCAACCGCCCCGCCGTTGTGCCCGGCATCCACCCAGCACACGCGCTCGACCGGCAACGTCCAGCCGGGCAGTTGCTGGCGTGCCCAACGGCAACTGGAACAGCCCACGCTGGTAAACACCAGCAGCGAAATACCTGGCAATCCCAGCAATTGCTGGTCAATATCCAGGTCGGTCAATTCCAGTTCCTTCACTATACTGCTGCCACTGCCGTCAATTGGACGGTGCTCGGAGTCCGTGTACATGGGTCGTTTTTTACCTCACCCTGATGATGTCGCTGTCGAGTTAATCCAACGTCCCGCCCCCGCTATTCCCCGCCAACGCCTGCACACTATCGGCCTGGGCGGCGTCGCCTGCAATTGCCCGCGTGCCTGGCGCCAGGGCACGGCGGTTGATCTGCGCATCCCGTCACTGGGCGCCAGCGCCCGTTATCCGGGCTATGTAGCCTGGTGTCGCAAAGTCGATAATGGCTACCGTATCGGCATTTCCTTTACCGATGAACATGCCTTGTTCGGTGCGCGCATGGGCGAGCAAGTGTGCCAGATCGAACGCTACTGCCGCCTGCACGAAGACGCCGAGCCAACCCCTGCCCAGCTCGAGACCATGGCCCGTGAGTGGGTTTCACGCCATGCCAGTGAGTTCGCCCACGACACCTTTGTGGCGCCGGTGCTGGATTAAAGCCGGCTTTGCCCATTGTCGCGGCCCTGTGTTACGCGCTAAGGTTCCTCCCCCCTGCATTCAAATCATGCTGTGCCCGCCGCACGGGGATAGCTGGCGGCCGGCACCCGTGACCCTGGCGAGTAACACGATGGCTGATTTACCGATCAATGACCTTAACGTCGAATCCAACGAGACCCTGATCACCCCTGATCAGCTCAAGCGCGAAATCCCTTTGAGCGATGCTGCCCTGCAGACCGTGACCAAGGGCCGCGAAGTCATTCGTGACATTCTCGATGGCACCGACCACCGCCTTTTTGTAGTGATCGGCCCGTGCTCGATCCACGACCTCAAGGCTGCCCACGAATACGCCGAGCGCCTTAAAGTGCTGGCGGCTGAAGTGTCCGACACCTTGTATCTGGTGATGCGCGTCTATTTCGAGAAACCACGCACCACCGTCGGCTGGAAAGGTTTGATCAACGACCCGTACCTGGACGACTCGTTCAAGATTCAGGACGGTTTGCACATCGGTCGCCAATTGCTGCTGGACCTGGCCGAAATGGGCCTGCCGACCGCGACCGAAGCGCTGGACCCGATCTCCCCGCAGTACCTGCAGGACCTGATCAGTTGGTCGGCCATCGGCGCACGCACCACCGAGTCCCAGACCCACCGCGAAATGGCGTCCGGCCTGTCCTCGGCCGTGGGCTTCAAGAACGGCACCGATGGCGGCCTGACGGTTGCGATCAACGCCCTGCAATCGGTGTCCAGCCCGCACCGTTTCCTGGGTATCAACCAGGAAGGTGGCGTGTCCATCGTCACCACCAAGGGCAACGCCTATGGCCACGTGGTACTGCGCGGCGGCAACGGCAAGCCCAACTATGATTCGGTCAGCGTGGCGCTGTGCGAACAGGCGCTGAACAAGGCCAGGATCAAGCCGAACATCATGGTCGACTGCAGCCACGCCAACTCCAACAAGGACCCGGCCCTGCAACCGCTGGTGATGGAAAACGTCGCCAACCAGATTCTTGAAGGCAACCAGTCGATTATCGGCTTGATGGTCGAAAGCCACTTGAACTGGGGCTGCCAGTCGATTCCAAAAGACCTGGCCGACTTGCAGTACGGCGTGTCGATCACCGATGCCTGCATCGACTGGTCAGCCACCGAGACCACCCTGCGCAGCATGCATGCCAAGCTCAAGGACGTGTTGCCCAAGCGCAAACGCACCTGACCTTACACTGCGCACACAAAAACGCCGGGCTTAGCCCGGCGTTTTTGTGTGCGGCATCTGATTGATCGTTCCCACGCTCTGCGTGGGAATGCAGCCATGGACGCTCCGCGTCCCGCCTCACTCAATATTCAGAGCTTCGCGGCATGGCGCTGATGGCGCTCCATGTAGCGCTCTACGTAAGAGCACGAAGGGATCACGGTGTACCCGGCCTCTTCGGCGAACTTCAACGCTTCCTCGGTCAACGCAGCAGCAATGCCGCGCCCGCGCAATGCGTTGGGCACGAAGGTGCGATAGATGTCCAGGGTCTGTTTGCCCAGGTCCATATAGGTCAGATAGGCACGATGACCGTCCACATTGGTCTCGAACTGATGACCAGCCTGGTCATGGTGGATGGACAACGCCTCGCTCATCACTACTCCTCGCGGGTCTTGGATTTCGACCCCTACCTTACCGATGTTTTTCCGGCGAAGGAACATCTACGCCACCCCGTGCCGGTTTCGACAACGAGAAAACCTATAGCGCTCACAACCAGCACGTAGAGAATAGTAGGCACCAATGCTGCAATAGCTCAAGGCGCACTCGTCATCCCTTGCCGCTGGCGGTTACAGAAAGGGCTTCGATCAATCGATGATCGATAGCCTGAACATTGCCGGCAGTTGAAGCTTGAGACGAACTGCCGCTCTTAAAGTCACCTCTAGATGCGCCTACATGCGCAAAAGATGCCGGGCCAGGCAAAGGCCAACTGAAAAAAAGTGTCATCGTAGATATATAAATTTACACCTGCTTACCCAGCCTGACACAGGCTGGCCGGACCTCTCAGCTTGGATCCAGTTCCCGACGAAATGAAAATTTTTGAGCAGTTTTTATACAAACCTCCAAAAGATTAGCCAAAATAGATACGGCACAAGAATTTTTTTTGCTTCTTGCGCTACGTCAGTTTACTTACTACAAGTAATGAGTAGTATGTACGCCGGCTATCAGCTCACCCTGAGAAAGTAGCCATTTAATAGAAAGTCCTTGAAGGGGAACACGATGAACAACGTTCTGAAATTCTCTGCTCTGGCTCTGGCCGCAGTTCTGGCTACCGGTTGCAGCAGCGTCTCCAAAGAAACCGAAGCTCGTCTGACTGCAACTGAAGACGCAGCAGCTCGCTCCCAGGCTCGTGCAGACGAAGCCTACCGTAAAGCTGATGAAGCTCTGGCTGCTGCTCAAAAAGCACAACAGACTGCTGACGAAGCTAACGAGCGCGCTCTGCGCATGCTTGAAAAAGCAAGCCGCAAGTAATAATCCCTCGGGGTTGTTATCAAGCCGATCCATTCTTGGATCGGCTTTTTTATTGCCTGCAATTCAGCCCTGAATCCAGCGCAATCAAAAGCCCGCCATAGCGCAAGGCCTTGGCGGGCTTTTGATCGAACAGGCTTATTGCTGCAGATCGATAGGCGTGCTGGACACCACCGGCGTGTTGGCACCCGGTACCCCAATCTCGGTGGGCAGGCCATCTTCGGCGGCCACCACATCACGCACCTGATCCCAATTGACGCGCAAATTGTTGGCCAGGTCTTCGCGCTTGAGCAGGGCATTGATGACCGCAGTGTGCTTGTCGACCACCGAAGGCGTGCCATCGTCGTTCAGCGGCGTATGCGCTTCAAGGTAGACCTTGCCGCCACTGCTGCCGAACTTGTACGCATCGTTGATGATGCGCACCGAGGTGCCGACCGGCACCATGTCGGCCATCTCCAGCACGTTGTTGTTGAACATGCGGAAGCAACCGTGGCTTGTACGCGTGCCGATACCAAATTTCATGTTCGAACCATGGATCAGGTAACCCGGCGTGCCCAAGGTGAACTTGAACGGCCCCAGTGGGTTATCCGGCCCGGCCGGCACCACATTGGGCAGCGGGTCGCCATTGGCGGCGTGCTCGGCCTTGATCGAGGCGGGCGGGGTCCAGGTCGGGTTGGGGATTTTGCCGGTGATGGTGGTGTGCGCGACCGGCGAACCCCAGCCCTCACGGCCAATGCCCAACGGGAAGGTGTACACCACGTTCTGGCCCTTGGGATAGTAATAGAGCCGGTATTCCGCCAGGTTGATCACGATACCTTCGCGCGGGCCGGGCGGCAGAATAAACCGCGTGGGCAGCACAATCTCGGTGCCCGCGCCGGGCAACCAGGCATCCACACCCGGGTTGGCCGCGACCATTTCCGAATAGCCCAGGTCATAGGTGGTGCCCAGGTCGGCAAAGGTGTCTTCGTACTTGGCCTTGATCACCTGGACCTGACCGACGATGTCTTCACCCGGCGGGGGCAAGGGCAACTGCAAGGCTGACGCCGAACCGGCTGCACACAAGGCAGCAAGAGACAGGCAGCAGGTAACGACGGAAAGGCGCGACAACATCCGGAAAATCCTTCGCAGAACGACGGGTAGGAAAACACTGATTGTATACGTGAAGCGCGATCCAGGCATCAACCTGCCCCGCTGCTACTCGAAGCGCAGCTCTGGCCAGATCAGCGGCGTGCCACGCTTTTGCGATTCGAGAATTGCCCGGCACAGCGGGCACAGGCGCTGGTCCTGAAAAATCGCACGGTCCACCGATGACCAGCGTGGTTGCGCCGGCAACAAAGTGCCGCACAGCGTGCGGTCGATCGAGCCACCCAGCTCCAATTGACGCGCAACCAGATGCACCCGGACTTCCTGGCAGGCGAACAGATCCAGCTGCTCGTCAGGCTCGATCAGTTGGTAGTTGAACAGGGACCAGGCAGGGCGCGACATCGGGGGCTCCAGATCGGGGGGGCGCCACCTTAGCCGAAAGCCTGCCGGTAGAAAAGCGTCATAGCAGCGGTTTTAGCGTCGGCCAGACATTTTCCAGCAACTTGCCCTGTGCGCCGACTGCCGGGTGAAGCTGATCGGCCTGCATCAACTCGGGATGGCCGCCCACGCCCTCAAGGAAAAACGGCACCAGCGGGATGCTTTTTTCCTTGGCCAAGGTACCGTAGACCTCGGCAAATGCCGTGGTGTATTTAGGGCCATAATTTGGGGGCAACTGCATCCCCAGCAGCAGCACCTTGGCGCCCTTGGCCTTGGACTGGTCAATCATCGACGCAAGATTTTGTTTCAATTGCGCTGGCGGCTGCCCACGCAGGCCATCATTGCCACCCAACTCGAGAATCACCACATCCGGTTTATGCTCTGCAAGCGCCGCCGGCAGCCGCGCCAGGCCTCCGGCACTGGTGTCGCCGCTGATGGAGGCGTTGACCACTTTATCGTCGAAACCTTCGCTCTTGAGCCGTTGTCCCAGCAACGCTACCCACCCTTTGCTGGTATCCAGCCCGAAACCGGCACTGATACTATCGCCAACGATCAGGACTGTACCCGCCGCTGCGTTCTGGGCCATGCACATCAAGGCCAGGCCAGCACTCAAAAACCACATTCGCATCGGATTCTCCATGGGCGCAAGCATTCTCACCGCGCGAAACCTTAGCAAAGTGGTTCCCAGCGCGGAAGGTGAACTGACTATCCTGCACGAACTGAGCCTGGAACTGAACAAGGGCGATAGCCTGGCTATCGTCGGCAGCTCCGGTTCCGGTAAATCCACCCTCCTCGGCCTGCTGGCCGGCCTCGATCTGCCCAGCAGCGGTGAAGTCACGCTGGCCGGGCAAGCCTTGAGCACCCTCGACGAAGACCAGCGCGCACGCATACGCGCCGAGCACGTGGGTTTTGTCTTCCAGTCATTCCAACTGCTCGACAGCCTCAATGCGCTGGAAAACGTCATGCTGCCGCTGGAGCTGGACGGCCGCAAGGACGCCCGCGAGCGCGCCACCCACCTGCTGGAGCGTGTGGGCCTGGGCCAACGCCTGACCCACTCGCCGCGCCAGCTTTCCGGTGGCGAGCAGCAGCGCGTCGCTATCGCCAGGGCCTTCGCCGCCGAACCGGATGTGCTGTTTGCCGATGAACCCACCGGCAACCTCGACAGCCACACCGGCGAGCGCATCAGCGACCTGCTGTTCGAACTCAACAAAGAAAGCGGCACGACCCTGGTGCTGGTCACCCACGACGAGCGCCTGGCCCACCGTTGCCGGCGCCTGATCCGCCTTGAAGCCGGCCTGATGGTCGCGCCCCTGGAGCCTTGATGGCACGTTTGCCGCTGTTGCGCCTGTTCAGCCTTGCCATGCGCCAATTACTGCGCGACGCCCGCGCCGGTGAGTTGCGCGTGTTGTTTTTCGCCCTGCTGGTGGCGGTCACGGCCAGCACCGCCATTGGCTACTTCGGTGCACGCCTGAACGGCGCCATGCTGTTGCGTGCCACCGAATTCCTCGGTGCCGACCTGGTACTCGAAGGCAGCTCGCCGGCCCGCTTCGAGCAAATCAGGTCAGGCACCGAACTGGGCCTGGATCACGCGCGCATTGTTGAGTTCTCCAGCGTTATCGCGACCGATAATGGCATCCAGCTCTCCAGCATCAAGGCGGTCAACGAGCAGTACCCGTTGCGCGGCGAACTCAAAAGCGCCACGCAGCCGTTCGGCGCAGAAACTGCAGGAGGCGGCCCAAAACCCGGCGAAGCCTGGGTGGAAGCACGGCTGCTGACGGCGCTGGACCTCAAAGTCGGCGACAGCATCGACGTGGGCATGAAAACCCTGCGGCTGACGCACATCCTGACCTACGAGCCCGATCGCGCCGGTAACTTCTACAGCCTCACGCCACGGGTGATGATCAACCTCGCCGACCTGGACGCCACCGGCGTGGTGCAACCCGGCAGCCGCGTGAGCTACCGCGAACTGTGGCGTGCGCCCCAGGGCAGCACGGCACTGCAAACCTATCGCGACCTGGTCAAGCCGGGCCTTGCCGCCAACCAGCGCTTGCAGGATTCGCGTGACGGCAACCAGCAGATCGGCGGAGCCCTGGGCAAGGCCGAGCGTTACCTGAACATGGCCAGCCTGGTGGCAGTGCTGCTGGCCGGCGTGGCCGTGGCGCTGTCGGCCAACCGCTTCGCCAGCCGCCGTTTCGACGCCAGCGCGCTGCTGCGTTGCCTGGGTTTGTCACGCCGCGAAACAATGCTGCTGTTCAGCCTGCAACTGAGCGTACTGGGCCTGTTAGCCAGCCTCACCGGCGCCGTGCTCGGCTGGTTGGCGCAATTTGGCCTGTTCTATTTCCTGCATGACTTGCTGCCGGCCGACGTGCCGCCCGGCGGGCTGCTGCCAGCAGTGGCGGGCATCGGCACCGGGCTGGTCGCCCTCGCCGGCTTCGCATTGCCGCCCCTGGCAGCGTTGGGCCGGGTGCCGCCGCTGCGGGTATTGCGACGTGACATGCTGCCGATCCCTTCCAGCACCTGGATGGTGTATGGCGCTGCGCTGTTCACCCTCGGCCTGATCATGTGGCGCCTGAGCCTCGATCTGGTGCTGACCTTCGCATTGCTCGGCGGTGGCGTGATGGCCGCGCTGATCCTTGGCGGCCTGCTGTTGTTGTTACTGCAAAGCCTGCGCCGGCTACTGGCTCGCGCCTCGCTGCCCTGGCGCCTGGGTTTGGGCCAGTTGCTGCGCCATCCCTTGGCCGCAGCCGGCCAGTCCCTGGCATTTGGCTTGATCCTGTTGTCCATGGGCTTGATCGCCCTGCTGCGCGGCGAATTGCTCGACACCTGGCAAAACCAGCTACCCAAGGACGCCCCCAACTATTTCGCCCTGAACATCCTGCCGGCCGATAAAGACGCCTTTGGCGCCCGCCTGCTGGAGTTGCAAGCACAAGCGGCGCCGCTGTACCCGGTGGTGCCGGGCCGCTTGATCAGCATCAATGGCGCGCCAGTGCAGGAGATTGTCAGCAAAGACTCCAGCGGTGACCGCGCTGTGCAGCGCGACCTGAGCCTGACCTGGGCAGCCGACCTGCCACCGGGCAACCTCCTCACTGCAGGCGCTTGGTGGTCACAGCAACCGGGCGATGGCATCCCAGGGGTATCGGTAGAAGCCAAGGTCGCTGAAAGCCTGAAGCTGAAGCTCGATGATCACCTGGTGTTCACCGTCGGTGGCGAGAACCGCGAAGCACGGGTGACGAGCCTGCGAACCATCAACTGGGACAACTTCCAGCCCAACTTTTTCATGATTTTCCAGCCGGGCACCTTGAAGGACCTGCCCGCTACTTACCTGACCAGCTTCTATCTGGCGCCGGGGCATGACCAACAGATCGTCGACCTGTCCCGGGCCTTCCCGGCCGTCACTATCCTGCAGGTCGAAGCCTTGCTGGAGCAGTTGCGCAGCATCCTCGCCCAAGTGACCCTGGCGGTGGAGTACGTGTTGCTGTTTGTGCTGGCGGCGGGCATGGCCGTGCTGTTTTCGGGCCTGCAGGCGACTCTGGATGAGCGGATTCGCCAAGGCGCGCTGTTGCGGGCGCTGGGGGCCGAGCGCAAGTTGCTGGTCAAGGCGCGACGGATCGAGTTCGGCTTGCTGGGTGCGGTAAGCGGCTTGCTGGCAGCCCTGGGCACCGAGCTGGTGACCTGGGTGCTGTACCGTTACGCCTTTGACCTGGCGTGGCATCCGCACGCGTGGTTGCTATTGCTGCCAGTGATCGGTGCCGTGCTGATCGGCGGCGCTGGTGTATTCGGTACGCGTCGCGCGTTGAATGCCAGCCCATTGACGGTGTTACGCGAAGGTTGAAAACCAGCGCTGGCCAGCACGCCCGACGGCGTGCCGGCCAGCGTTTACTTCACATACTCGATACCCGTAATCCACCAGCACACCTCGCCGGTTGGCGTCTGCACCATGGCTTCATCGTCGACTTCCTTGCGCAGCAACGCCCGGGCCATCGGGGAGTCGATGGAGATGTAATCCATGCGCTCATAAATTTCGTCATAGCCGACGATCCGAAACCGCTTGGTCTCGCCCTGCTCATTTTCGATATCGACCCAGGCGCCGAAAAACACCTTGCCCTCCTGCTCGGGCATGTACTCCACCACCCGCATGTCTTCCAGGCGCTTGCGCAGGTAACGCACACGCCGATCAATCTCACGCAGCAGTTTCTTGTTGTATTGATAGTCCGCGTTCTCGCTGCGATCACCGAGGGACGCCGCCCAAGTCACCTTGCGGGTGGTATCTGGACGCTTTTCACGCCACAGGTAATCCAGCTCTTTTTTCAGCGCCTCATGACCTTCTTTGGTTATCAGCTTGGTACTCAAACGCGTGCATCCCCAGACAGTGTCCAATGGTGCCGATACGCCAAGGCGTCATGCCCTGGCGCCGGCCGGCTGGGGTTGATGATAAATGAACCCTGAAAAGTAGCCAGACCGTAGAACACATCAGCTTCAAGCCTGGCCGTCCAGGGTTTGATCAAGCTCCAGGAGTACACTCTGCAGGCGCTGGCGTATTCCCGCCACCTGCGACAGCGCCAGCGTCAACTTCTCAGCCTTCTGGCCAACCTCAAGGTTTCGCGCCTGCAACTGCGTTGCTTGTTGCTGCAACTCCTGGCTCCTTTCGTCCAGCTCACCCTGTTCCTGCTCGAGTCGTGCCTGCCACTGCGTCAGCATTTCCTCGCGCTCGTTCACCGCAAGTTGCTGTTGCGACAGCTCTTGGGCGACCTTTGCCAGGCTGGACAACGTGCTGTCTACCTCAACCAACGAGGCATGTTCCATCTTCGGCGCAGGTGGGCGCGGTGCAGGCGCTGCTTGCTCGACCTGAACAGGTGGCACGCTGAGCTCGACGGGCGCTGGTTCTGGTTCTGGCTCTGGTTCAGGTTCTGGCGCAGGGGCTATCGCGGCGGGAGCCTCCAATGGCTGAGCCTGGGCCGGCTCTGAAACGGGCGGCTCGACGGGCCTGGCTGGGTTCGTGGCCCTGGGCGGCGAAATCATCTGCGACGAGAAGCGAATCGAAGGCACGATCAACGAAGCACTTTCGATGGCCGGCAGTACGGGTGCCGACATGCCCAGGGTAATGACCTTCATGACCAATGCCTTCTTGATGATCATCGAGTGATGGTCCTCAGGCCTGGCGGGCGGTAACTTGCAGCCTTTCAAATCAATGAAATGAAAAGGCACCGAGGATTCGATAACGGTGCCGTTCTTAGTCCCGGAAGCGGCGGCCACCATCAGGATTTGCTTGAACACTTGCATGGCAACTTGCAGGTCTTCCTTGGACTCGACCCCGCCGAGGAAGTACCGGTCGAGTTTCTTGCGTAGCGCCGCGATGTAGACCCTGGAGTTACCAGGTTCGGTCTCTTCATCCAGGCTATAGACCAAAAAATTGGAATCGGTCTGTGCAACGGCAAACCCACAAAGCAGTGCACCGTTGACCGGCGTGTCCTGACCGCTGCGTTCAAGAACAAGCGTGCGAAGAAGCATCATGATATTCAGGCCTTATTGCGAAAGAGTAAACCTTATATAAGCGCCAGATAAATACCCGGCCATTAACTAACCTCGGAACAACGCAATTGTTTCAGCAAGTTATCCGATTCGGCGTAGGAATTATCTGAGAAGTATGTCCCCTTGTTCCCAAGTCCAATGATTAAACGTATCTTTCTCGGCGCTTACCGTGCATGACGGTACAAGTTCTTACGCCTCGCAAAACTTATTCGGTAAAAAGATGCTCGAGATAAGCAGCCTGACAAAGCGTTTGGGTAAAAGAAACGTCATCACTAATCTCTCGTTCAGCGCTCAACGCCAGGAATGTATCGGCTTGTTCGGGGAGAGTGGCGCAGGCAAAACCACACTGCTGAATGTTATCTCCGGTTTGGCCAGCCCCTCGGCCGGGCATGTCACTGTCGAAGGCTTTGATACCCAGGCTCATCCTCTGCAAGCGCGAAGAGCCCTCGGCTATCAACTCCAGGACGGCCTTAGCCATCAAACGATGTCGGTCAAAGGCGTGCTCAATTTCATTGCCGCCGTACGCGGCTTCAGCGGTGCTGAAAAACGCAGCCGGGTTGATCGAGCAGCCATGCGCCTGGAATTATCACGTGTACTCGATGCACCGATCGATACGCTTTCCGTCGGTTTGAAGCGCAGAGTCGCTATCGCCCAGGCGATCCTGCACACCCCCGGCCTGCTGCTGCTCGATGAACCGATTGAGGGGCTGGCAACGGATCAACTGCTCAAGTTCAAGACCCTGATCCAGTCACTGACCGAAGACATGACGGTCCTGATCGCCTCCCGGCATTGCGACAACCTGTCGAGCCTTTGCACGCGCGCCTTGGTCATCGCTGCAGGGCACCTTGTGGCAGACACCCCGCTGCCCGATTTGCAGCGCAACTCCCGGCATTACCGAGCTGTCACGCTGGCCGCAGAAACACCCCTGGATTTACTCGCCCTTGCCGTATTACCCGGCGTGGCAGGTATAGAAGAGGACCGGCATGCGCCCGGCACCGTAACGGTTCTGGCGATGCCCGGGCACGCCATCTACCCCCATATCAACGCACTTATCGCCAGCCGCGGCTGGAACATAACGTCACTGAATCTGGAGCCAGGTCGCCTGAACGAAGTCGTTCAGCATCTGAGCCACGAGGTCACTCTTTGAAACTGCTGCCTGTCATTTTCAAGCGCCAACTGGCCAGTTATGCCTGTACACCCAGCACGTACCTCGGTATTGCCGCGTTTCTAGTGTTGTGCGCCACCTTGGGGTTGTACACAAGCAAATGGCTGAAACAGGAAAGCGGCGACCTGCAGGTGTTTTTCCAATTGCACCCTTGGCTCTACCTGCTGCTGATTCCCATGTTGTCGACACAATTATGGTCGGACGAACACCACGCCGGCATGCGCGACATGATGAAAACCCTGCCTATCACCAGCGCAGAGCGGGTCATCGGAAAGTTTCTGGCTGCGTGGGTCGTGTGCGCAATCGCATTGCTGCTTACTTTCCCACTGGTAATCCTCGCCAACTACCTCGGCACCGCCGACAACCGTGTTATCGCTTCACAGTTTCTAGCCAGTTGGTTGCTGGCCGGCGCTTATCTTTCTGTCGGATGCTTTACGTCTACCCTGACCCACCAACGTTTGGCTGTCTTCCTGATAACGGTGGTGATGTTACTGGCCGCCAGCGGACTTTCATCGGTTCTCGACGCACTTGAGCATCAGGCGCCGATCTGGGTCGTAGACAGCCTGGTCTCGATTAACCCGATTTCGCGTTTCGGGGCTATCGACAACGGCAAACTGACGCTGCATGACGGCTTGTACTACATCAGCATGATCCTTGCCTTTCTCTCGGCATCCACCGTCACGCTCAACTACAAAACCAGTTGAGAAGGAAAGCAAACGATGCGTTCTACTCTGAGTACGGGTATGACACTGGTGGTCATATTGCTGCTTTTCCTTGCATTCAATCTCGCGTGGGTCGGCAAACTACCGAATATCCGCTGGGACTTCTCACAGCAGAAAATCCACACGTTATCGCCCCCTGCGCGACAACTGCTTGCCTCTCTGGAACACCCACTGGATTTGTATTACTTCAACTCAAGTAATGACCCCAGAAGAAGCCAGGCAATAAACCGCTTCGGCGAACGAGTGGAAGATTTACTCAAAGAGTTCGAAAAAGCGTCAGCAACCATGATTAACCTACATGTTATAGATCCTACTCCTTATTCAGAGGATGCCTACAAGGCCGGCCTGTTCGGATTGGATGACAAGCAAGGCTTTCTTGGCCTCATCGGCACCCGCCCAGGCCAGCCCGCGCAACGTATCAATGTACTGCGCCTGGATGACGAGCCCTTGCTTGAGTACGAAATCAGCCATCTGATCCACCAACTGATGCACCCCGAGCCCCCCACCGTCGGCGTATTGACGGGGTTGGCATTGAACGCGTCCGGTGAACAGTTGCTGGCACAGATGCATCAGCATTTTGATCTGACAGGCCTGGCATCAAGCACTCCGACAGTGCCCGAATCGATCAAAACCCTGATGGTTGTGCACCCGCGCGCCCTGCCGGAACAAACCCTGTATGCAATTGACCAGTTTGTATTGAGGGGCGGCAAACTGATGCTCTTTATTGACCCGGTGAGCGAGGCCGAGACAGACGCCAAACCCGTCGACACAAGGCTGGACGGGCTACTGGCGGCTTGGGGCATACAGATGCCGGCGGACAAACTGCTGGTCGATCACGCATTTGGTTCAGGTGCACCAGCAGTACTGCACCCGGCCAAGCTGAACCTGCCACGGCAAGCAATGGCGGCCAACGATGTGAGTGCCTGGAAACTGGATACAGTCATCGTATCAAGCAGCGGTGCGCTGTCGCGCGTGAGGAAAAGCCGCACCACACTCACGCCTCTGTTACAAAGCTCCAGGCGCTCCACCCTGCTGGACGCAGGCCGCTTTGCAGCAACGTCTGCAGACGACTTACTGGCTGAAGGGATACCGGCTGCCATGCAACCCCACGTGATCGCGGCGCGCCTCGAAGGCCCCGCCTACTCGGCCTTTCCAGACGGCATTGACGGGCAGCCTGCAGGCTTGCAAAAGGCCGCACAGATCGAGGTGGTGGTGGTCGCGGACACCGATTTACTGATGGACGCTGTGATCAACTCTGCGCCCAACAACAACGTGATGTTTGTCTTGAACACCTTGGATAACCTAGCGGCTCCCGACGTGCTCGCAAGCATTCAACCCCGTGCAAGCAGCCAGTCCACCCACGCACTGGAGCAACTGCGCGAGGCGGCCGCACAGGCTTATGCACAAAAGGCCGGGGAACTGCAAAAACGGCTGGAGCAAACCGAGCAAGAATGGCAACGCCTGAACCCACCGAGTATTGGCTTCGGCACCCGTGCAGTGGACACCAATATCCAGTTGCAGGCGCTCAACAAGGAACGCCTGCGGCTGCCCATGGAGTTGCAGGCACTCAAGGTCCAGGCGTATGCATCGGTGCATCGAACGGAACGCAACCTCAAGCTGCTGATGATTGGCGCAGTACCGCTGCCGTTATGCCTGATCGCCTGTGCAGTGTTCCTCTACCATCGGCGGCGTCGATCGGCGGCTGTCGTTCACTGATCAGCCGTCAACGACGCGCAATCAGCCCTTGCCGGGCGATGCGCGTCAGTTGGCGGATCACTTCCTCGGCATCGCCCGCGCTGGGTGCCTGGATAACGGCAAGATCAAAGCTGTTGCTGGCAAAACGCGCCAGGGAGTCGCCATCTTCCACAAACTGGATCAGAAATGCTGAAGGGCGCCCGGTGCGGCGCGGCCATCCGTCGAGGTAACGCAGCAAGGTCGGCTGATGCTTGCCACCCAAGAGGATTTTGGGGTTGCGTTGAGTCAGGTCCGCGGTGATCGGAGCCAGGCGTATGAGGGGGCGTGGTGCATTCATCGTGTCGTGTCTCTGCCTCAAAAGTCTGCGGGCAGGTGAGAGGCAACACCGAACCAGCGCTTTAGCGGTATTTCGAAACCTGACTCTTGATGAGTGCATGCTTCTGTCGGGCTGCATTGAGTCCCAGTGGCGCCCCGCAATTAGCTGTTTAAATCGGCGCATGAGCAGCATCCTAGAGAAGCCGGTGGGGCGATGTCAAGAATCCCGAGCAATGAAAAAGCCCGCTCATGGCGGGCTTTTTCAGCAGGTAACGCGGGTCATCAGTGGGCGATGGCGCGGTCGACCGAAAGTTTGCCAGCACCTTCGAACAGTACCGCCAACGCACCACCGAGCAAGGCCAAGGCGAACTCATAACCGTTGTTGGCCATGAACAAGCCGTTATGGATATGCACCGAGAAGATTGCCACCAGCGACAGGAAGGTCAGGCCCAAAGCCGCTGGACGCGCCAGCAAGCCGATGATCAAGGCCAGGCCGGCGAAGAACTCAGTACCGCCGGACAACACCGCCATCAGCGTGCCTGGGGTCAGGCCGAGGCTTTCCATGTATTGCGCAGTACCGGCCAAGCCGCCGCCGCCAAACCAGCCAAAGAGCTTTTGCGAACCGTGAGCGGCGAAAACGATGCCGACAAAAATTCGCAGGATGGTCAGGCCGTAACCGGCGCGAGTGGACAGAATGCGAGTGATCAGTGGGCTCATGGAGAGAATCCTTTTCAAAGTAGGGGTTGGTTGGCCGCTATATTAATCGGATCAGACAATGATAAAAGCGCAAAAATCGCCTAATACTTATCGATAAAACCGATTATTTTCGTGAGGCAATTTTCGGCGCCGACGGCTCCAAGGATTCACGTTCCCGATCAAACGCCAAGTAATACTTGTTCACGCTATTAACATAGCTGACGCCGCCCATTCCCACCTGTTCCATGGCAATACGTTCGACCTGGAAGAACCACTGATTGGGGTTCAAGCCCCGCCGGCGAGCTTCTGCACGCATACCCTGGACCCGCTCCGGCCCCATGTTATAAGCCGCCAGCACAAAGGCCATGCGCTCGCGCTCGTTGAGTTTGGGGCTGGCGAAGAACTTGCGGCGGATCATCGCCAGGTAGCGCGCACCGGCCTGCACATTGCTGTCCAGGCTCTCGATATTGTTCACCCCCACCCGCTGCGCCGCCGATGGCGTGATCTGCATCAGCCCGGTCGGCCCGCCGCTGTTGCGCGCGCCAGGGTCGAGTGCGGATTCCTTGAACGCCAGCGCGGCCAGGTTCAGCCAGTCCATACCCTGCTCGCGGGCGTGCTTTTGCAGCACCGGACGCAGTTTCTCCAGGCGCTGGCGGTCGGCGCGGGCCAGCGGGTTGCGCACTTGGTAGAGACGTCGATAGATCCGCTGGAACGCCACGTCCTGGTCGGACGGCGTATGGTAAGTCTTGAGGAAGCGATCGATACTGGCCCGCAGCATCGAGGCATCCTGGCGCACAAACCAGTATTCGTCGCCCGGCTCGCTGATCACCACCTGCCGATCAAAACGCAGTTTGGGCAGGATTTTCGACCAGCGCTCGGCAATTGGTTTTTCAACGATGGTGAGGTGGAAGATCCCGGCCTGGACCATCTCCAACACATCCTCCACGGCCAGTGTCGGGTCAACCCACTCCACCTTTACCGGCGGGCGCTTGTGCAGCGCCAGTTGCTGGTTGACCTGATTGATCGCGTCCGCCGCCGCACTGCCGGTGGTCAACGCCAGGGTGCGCCCGGACAATTGCTCCAGCTTGGTAAACCGCCGCTCACCCTTCACGCCCACCAGCCATAGCGGCACACCACTGGCAATCGGGTCGCTGGTGCTGATTTTGTGCGCGGCCTTCACATCGAGTAATTCACCCGGCGCCACCAAGTCGCCTTCGCCACGGGCCAACGCGCCGAGCAATTGGTCCTTGGCCTTGGGAATGATCTTGAGGTTGATTGCTTCTCCATCCCGGGCATGGCCGTTCAGGTATTGCTCGAAGGCTCGCAGACGATGGTATTCGACCCCGATGGCCTGGCCCTGGACCTCACCGGAACTGTTACGGCTCTGGTTGACCAGCACACGCAGGGTGCGGCTGGAACGGATCTGCGCCAAATCACGAACCTTGCCGGGCTTGGTCACTTCCAGCGGCCCGTCGAGACGTGCGACCGCCGCCATGGGCAGCAGTAACGTCAGGCACAACATAAGCAACGCCGAGGGTCGGATCATCCGCTCTCCGGAAAGAATACTGGCCAGCCATCTCGTGAAAGACGAGAAGCTGGAGGTCAGAAACAGAGCGCTTCAAGCGCTGGCAAGGCACGCAACGGTGGCGTCGGGGCAGGCGGCGGGCCAGCCACAATGTCACTTGCGACGTTCAAAGACAGCTATAACGCGTTGTAGTTCTTAGTTTTTCTTATAAATCTACAGCTCTGATATGCTTTCCGGCCGCAGGCGGAGCTAGCACCATGCAACTCATTGATATCGGCGTCAACCTGACCAACCCCAGTTTCGACGAGAGGCACCAGGCCGTTCTCGACCGTGCCTACGCCGCCGGCGTGCAACAATTGGTGCTCACCGGTACCAGCGTCGAAGGCAGCGAGCAAGCCCTGGAACTGTGCGTAAACCTCGATGACAGCGGCCAACGCCTGTTCAGCACCGCCGGCATCCACCCGCACTCGGCCAGTGACTGGAACGGCGACAGCGCCCAACGTTTGCGCGGGTTGCTCAACGAAAGCCGCGTGCGTGCGGTGGGCGAATGCGGGCTGGACTTCAACCGCGACTTTTCCCCGCGTCCGCAGCAGGAAAAAGTCCTTGAAGAGCACCTGGCACTGGCGGTTGAGCTGAAACTGCCGGTGTTTCTGCACGAACGTGACGCCAACCAGCGCCTGCTGGAGATCCTCAAGGATTACCGCGACCACCTCAGCGCCGCCGTGGTGCATTGCTTTACCGGCGAGCAACAGGCGCTGTTCAGCTACCTGGACCTCGACTTGCATATCGGCATCACCGGCTGGATCTGCGACGAGCGCCGTGGCACACACCTGCATCCGCTGGTCAAAGAAATTCCCCGTGGCCGCCTGATGCTGGAAAGCGATGCGCCGTACTTGCTACCGCGCACCCTGCGGCCGAAACCGAAAAATGGCCGCAATGAACCGGCTTATTTGCCCGAAGTGCTGCGTGAAGTGGCACTGCATCGCAATGAAACGCCGGAAGACCTGGCCGAGCACAGCACCGCCTGCTCCCGTGCGTTTTTCGGTTTGCCCTCGGTGGCAACGCAGGGTTCGACGTGAGCTCAGAAGCCATACCCGATTAAATGTGGGAGCTGGCTTGCCTGCGATGCAGACACCTTGGTATGTCAGGTGTACCGAGTTGATGCCATCGCAGGCAAGCCAGCTCACACATGATGCGGCGCATTGACCCATGTCAAAAACGCTTTCCTGAGTAGCGGCACAATAATGGCACCTTGCCAATGCTGTTTCCGCTATCAGAGAAAACCTTCCATGGGTGCCTGGCTTAGCAATATCTCGCTGAAGTACAAATTCTGGGCCGTGAATGCGGTCGCTTTCATCACCACCTTACTGCTGGTGCTCTACGCCGTGCAGCTCGAGCAACAGGCCCGCAGCGATGCATCTCGGGCCTCGGCGCAGGCCCAGGCGCGATTACTCGGTGCCTGGCCGGCCAACACCCCATTACCCAAAGATGAACATTGGCTGACCTTTGCCCGCGGCCAAACCCCATCGTTGGCTGATCAGGATCTGTCCGCCTTGAGCACCGCCAGCGGTTGGGTCGAACTCAATCACATGCCCTTGCTCGGGGAAAACCCACTGATCGGTGCCGACGTCGTCACACGGGCCGATGGCCAACAGATCGCCGTGTTGGCCTATGGCCGCAGCCTCAGTCAGGTCTTCAGCGAACGCTTCGCCAACTACGCCGTGGCCGTGTTGATCCTCATGCTGGCGATGCTCGGTGCCTCGCAGTTGTTGATCCGCTTCCTGCTCAGCCAACTCAACACCCTCAAGGACGTGATGCTGCACGTGGAGAAGACCGGCGACCTGTCGGCCCGCGTGCCCCTGGCCTGCACGGACGAGGTGGGCCAGATGGCCAGCGCCTTCAACGCCATGCAGGCCGGCTATCAGCGCGTGGTCAGTACCGTGGCGCGCACCGCCCAGCAACTCGATGACGGCGCCGCGCGCCTGGCCAGCAGCATGAACGAGGTACAGCACGGCATGCTCGGCCAGCAAAGCGAAACCGACCAGGCGGCTACCGCCATCAATGAGATGACCGCCACCGTCTACCATATCGCTCAACATGCCGGCGCTACCCGCGATCTGTCCCAGACCGCCGACACCCTCGCCGGCAGCGGCCAGGAAGTGGTCACCCGGGTACAGCGCTCTATCGCCGGCCTGTCCACCGGCGTGCAGCAGACGGCTGAAATGATCCAGAAACTCGCCGAAGACAGTCAGAAAATCAACGGTGTGGTCGGCGTGATCCACAGCATTGCCGAACAGACCAACCTGCTCGCCCTCAACGCCGCCATCGAAGCCGCCCGCGCCGGCGAAATGGGCCGTGGTTTTGCCGTGGTCGCCGACGAAGTACGCAACCTGGCCAAGCGCGTGCAAAGCTCCACCGATGAAATCACCCGCATGGTGTCGGCGCTGCAAGCCGGCACCCGCGACGCGGTGGACTTCATGCAGGAAAGCTCGTTCAAGGCTGACGACTGTGTGCAACAAGCCCAGGATGCCGGTGCCGCACTGGCCGAAATCACCAGTGCTGTGGCCCAGATGCGCGAAAGCAACACCCAGATTGCCGTGGCCGCCGAACAGCAGAGCCATGTGGCCGAAGAGATGAACCGCGCGGTGGTGAGCATTCGCGATGTCACCGAGAACACCGTGCAGCAGACGGTAGAGTCGGCCACCACCAGCAATCAGCTGGCGACCTTGGCCGGGGAGTTGAGCAAGGCGATCGGGCAATTGAAGCTATAAGCCAAACAAGGCTGGCTATGGCCTCCATAGCGAGCCTTGATTCGCCGTCCCAGGTGCCTGCGACCTAAACTTTGTCCATGTTGTTTCAACGGACAGAGGATTGATCATCATGGGCAAACGTCACCCCAACTTCCCCGCCTGGCAATGGCGCACTCAGCCACAGGCTCACCAGCACCCCACCAACCTGGGCCTGCAACTGATTGCCGTGCCTTTGCTGATCATTGGTTTTTTGTTGATGGTGTCTGGCGTATTCAGCTTCAGCCTGGCCAGTTTTGCCATCGGCGTCGTCGGCGTGTTGGCGGGCGTGGCGCTGCAACGCCACGGCCGCACGCTGGAGGCCCAGGGCAGCCAGCACTTCTGAGGCTCAGGCGAAGACCACCACGGTCTGGCGGCTGATGGCGATCAACTCGCCGCTCGGGCTCCACAGCGCGGCAGCGGCATGGCCGTAGCCGTCGCGGGCGTGCTCGATGTTGACGTAGTACTGGCACCAGTCAAGGGTGGTCAGGCTTTGCAGCGGCTGGATGAACTCGATGGTCCAGGTCAAGGTGCTGCCCGGCGCGGGCTTGGTCAGGTGCGGCAGCAAGGCCGGTGGCCAGGCGTCGACCAGAGCAAGAATATGCGACTCGGTCAGCGGCTCTTCCTTCACGTCCCCACGCAAACGCACCCAACCGCCCATGTCGCGGGATTTATTACCGGTAAACGGCAGGCCGCCGACACTCCAGCGCATCGCCAGGTGGCGCATGAATTCGGGGGTAACGCCCTTGATATAGGGCAGTTCCTGGCACTCATCCCAGTGTTTGAACACCGGCGGCGCTTCGCTCGACACATCAATTACCGACTCACGGGCCGCGCCAAAGCTGGCTTGTACCAAGGTCGCCACTTCGCCGTTCTGCACCACGCGGCCGAGCAACTGGCTGACCGCCTTGCCTTCGCGCAGCACTTCGACTTGATAACTGGCGGGCACATCCGGCGCTACCGGGCCGACAAAGGTGATGGCCAGCGAGCGCAAAGGCCGATCCGCCGGCACTTGGGCGCGCAAGGCTTCGTATTGCAAGGCAGCCACCAGGCCACCAAAGGTTGCGCGGCCCTGCGCCCACTCGGCAGGGATGCTCACTTCGAGCGGGTTGTTACGGGCGGCATCGAGCAAATCACAAAAGCGCATGGCAACCTCACATCCAGAAAACCGATGTCGGGATCTTAACCAGCAGGTTGAGCAGGCACAGCGCCTATTCCGGCCAAAAGCCGGACCGGTTTAGAAACAATCCGCGCTGAGCTTGTCCAGCACACGATCCGCCTGGCCTTCAGCCATGGCCATGGTGCGCTGCCAAACCGCAACACACGGCTGCAGGTCGGGTTGATGTTCAGCCTGGGCCAGCCATTGCCAGCAATCGTGCCAATCGCCGAGGGCGCCTTGCGCTTGCTTGAGGCGTTGCATCGCCTTGGCCGGCAGTTTGTCCAGTTCGGGGTAGGCTTCGGCCGCGTAGCGCACGCGCTTGATCAGCAGGCGCAGACGGTGGCGGTCATGATCCGGGTCTTTGAGGGCGTCATCGAGTTTCTGCGACTGCTTGGCCAGACGCTTCTCGATGCGCGGGCGCAGGCCTTTGAGCAGTCTCTGGTGTTGGGAGGCGCGGATAAAACGCGGGAAGGCATCCAGGATCAGCAGCAAATGCGCGAGTTCCGGGCTTTGCGCCACCTGGCGGTAAGCATCGGCCTGCAAACGCAGGCGCCGGTCGGCCGCCGCGTGATGGCCGTGCTGCTGCAAATACGCCGCCAGTACCTCACGGTCACGCAACGGCGTGGTCAATTGGCCGACCGTGCTGGCGGCCAATTCCAGCTGCTCGACACCCGGTAGCCCACGCAAGGGGCGCAACAAACTGCGCAGGCGCCGCACGGTGGTGCGCAGGTCATGCAAGGCTTCATCGTCGGTAACGGCGGCGAGGCGAGCCTGGCAGCTCAGTAACCCTACTTCCAGGCCAATGACCTGAGCGACTAACTGATCAACCAGCGCTGACATCCCTTCCCCCTTAACGATGAAACCCTAGTCGCCGCTTACCGATCAACGCCCGGCGCGGGACTCACGAATGTAGAAGCGCGCTTTCTCGGCCTTGTTGGAACAGCCTTCAAACGCTTCGAATTGCTGCTGGGTCTTGGCGCCGGTCAACAGCGACAAAGCCTTAGAGTAGCTCACGGTGCCGGCAAAGCCTTCGGCCTTGGCCAAATCCAACTCGTGCCAGGCCGCATCCAATTGCGTGCCACAGCTGTCGCGGTATGCGGTTTTGCCGGCACAACCGGCCAGGGCCAACACGATCACAGGCACACACATCCAGGCTTTCATCAATGACACCTCAAATATAGAAAAACAGTCGTAGGCTGTAGACGTTGCCTCCAAGGAAAAGTGCCTTGGGGGCCGCCTGAAATCAGAAGTGTCCATTCAAAAGTGCTTTCAGCAGTGCCTGCTCAGAAATGCCTACCGCCAGAGCATACCCGAGCGTAATGGCTATTCTGGAAAAATATTTTGATGCCCTCGGCCGGTAAGCGCATTGTGGGCCACTGTTTTGCGAAGGATCAGCTCATGAAAAAACGTGTTGCCTTGGTGCTCGGCTCCGGCGGCGCCCGCGGTTACGCCCACATCGGCGTGATCGAGGAAATCGAACGGCGCGGCTACGACATCGCCTGTATCGCCGGCTGCTCCATGGGCGCCGTGGTCGGCGGGATCTACGCCGCCGGCAAGCTCGACGAATACCGCAACTGGATCGAGAGCCTCGACTACCTGGACGTGCTGCGCCTGGTGGACGTGAGCTTTCGACTGGGGGCAATTCGTGGCGAAAAAGTCTTCGGGCAAATCCGCAAGATCGTCGGCGAGATCAATATCGAAGAACTGCGGATTCCCTACACCGCCGTGGCCACCGACCTGACCAACCAACAGGAAATCTGGTTCCAGGAAGGCTGCCTGCACCAGGCCATGCGCGCTTCGGCGGCGATTCCCAGCCTGTTCACGCCGGTGATGCAAGGCAACCGCATGCTGGTGGACGGCGGCCTGCTCAACCCGCTGCCGATCGTGCCGGTGGTGTCGAGCCATTGCGACTTGATCATCGCAGTCAACCTCAACGCCACCAACCAGAAGCACTACCACCTGCCAGTGATCCAGCGCCCGCCGGCGTTCAAGAGCCGCTTCAACAGCTTGGCCAAATCACTGGGTTCGCACCTGCCGTTTCGGCGCAAACAGGCCGAGCAACTGATGAAGCTGGAACAGGAAGCCTTGCAGTCCCAGGCCGCCGAAATCAACCCGTGGCTGGAGTCGGCCGAACCCGAGGCCCAACAACCTGCGGCCGCCCCGGAAAAACAAGGCGCACCGAAGTCCGCGACCGGCTCGTTCATTATCGATAACGTCGGGCCGGCGTCACTGCTGGACCTGATCAACCAGAGCTTCGAAGTGATGCAGACCTCGTTGGCGCAGTACAAGATTGCCGGTTATCCGCCGGACGTGCTGATCAACGTGCCGAAGCGGGTGTGCCGGTTTTTCGAGTTCTACAAGGCGCCGGAGTTGATCGCGTTGGGGCGGGAAATTGCCAGTGATACCTTGGACAAGTATGAGAGTGAGCAGGGTTGAACGTGTGGATGTGGCTGATGGCCCTATCGCAGGCAAGCCAGCTCCCACCTTTGAATGTATTCACAAATCAAAAGGTGGGAGCTGGCTTGCCTGCGATGAGGCCCGTTCAGGCACTGCAACATTCAGGCATTCAACAACCGATACCCCACACCCGCCTCGGTCACGATAAACCGTGGCTGGGTCGGATCATCCGCCAACTTCTGACGCAGATGGCCCACCACAATGCGCAGGTAATGGCTGTCTTCAGTATGGGTCGGCCCCCAGATATCCTTGAGCAATTGCTGCTGGGTGATCACCCGCCCAGGATGCCGCGCCAGTTGCGCCAGCACCGCGTATTCCTTGCGGGTCAGGGCCACCTCGACACCGTCCAGCAGCACCCGGCGATAGGCCAGGTCCACGGTCAACGGGCCGAAACTCAACGCCGCTTCCTGAGCCTCTCCCGCCGGTGCCTGGCGCAACAAGGCGCGCACACGGGCAAGAAATTCCTGGATGCCAAAGGGCTTGGTCACGTAGTCATTGGCGCCGCTGTCCAGGGCTTCGACTTTTTGCACTTCGCTGGCGCGCACCGACAGCACCAATACCGGCACCGTCGACCACTCACGAAACTCGCGCAACACTTGCTGGCCGTCCATGTCGGGCAGACCAAGGTCGAGCACCAGCAAATCCGGTTTGCTCAATGCCGCTTGGGCCAGGCCCTCGTTGCCGGTGCCGGCCTCGATCACCTTGTAGCCCTGGGAGGCCAGGCTGATACGCAGGAATTTGCGGATCTGCGGTTCGTCATCAATGACTAAAATCGTCGCGGTCTGGCTCATGGTGTCCAATCAAAATCCGTGGAGAAAAGAGGGTAGCTCAAGGCTCGCGCTCCGGGCCAGGTTGCGTCGGTAACGGCAGGAACAAGCTGATGCAGGTGCCGCGCCCTTCTATACCATCCTCGACGCGGATATGCCCGCCGTGAGCGCCCACCATGCCCTGGCAGATCGCCAGGCCAAGGCCCGTGCCCTGCCCACCGCGATCACCACGGGCGGCGGTGTAGAACATATCGAAAATCTTCGCACGCTCGTCCTCGGGAATCCCCGGCCCCTCGTCGGCCACCGAAAAAAACAGTTGCTCATTGGCCACGCCGGCACTCACCTGCAAACGGCCGTGGGGCGGTGAGAAACGCGCGGCGTTTTCCAGCACATTGACCAAGGCCTGCTCGATCAACGCGGCGTGCACATACAGCAACGGCAACTGCGCCGGCACGTCGGTGTGTACCTGCAACGGCGCCAGTACCGCGCGCAAGCGGCCCAGGGCGCTGCCGACGATATCACCCGGCGAGACCCAATCGCGTGCCAGCTTCAGGGCGCCGTGACCCAGGCGTGTCATGTCCAGCAGGTTCTGGATATAGCGGTCCAGGCGCTCGGCTTCATCGCGGGTGCCTTCAAGCAATTCGCGGCGGTCTTCCAGCGGGATGGCTTCACCGAGCGCCAGCAGGCTGTCGATGCTGCCGCGCATCGAGGTCAACGGCGTGCGCAAATCGTGGGACACCGAGGCCAGCAAGGCGCTGCGCAGTTGTTCGGTTTCGCCGTGCAGGCGCGCCGATTCCAGCTCCTGCGCCAGCTGTGCGCGCGCCAGAGCCTGGGCCAATGGCTGGCTCAATGCAGTGAGCAGGCGACGGCGTTGGCCGCTCAATTCCAGGCCGGGTTTGGGGCTGACGCCAAGCAAACCCAACGGTCCCTCCTCGCCAGACAGCGGCCACCACCACCAACGCCCAAACGGCAACGTGCCGGTGCCCATGCCAGCCGGTTGATCATGCTGCCAGGCCCAATCGGCGGCGGCGCGTTCGGCTTCGGTGAGGTTCAGCGCGGTGCCGGTTTCAACCTTCCAGCCGCCCTGGCCGTCGCGATTAAGCAGACACAGGTCCAGATCACTCCAGCCGTCCAGATGATGGGCCGCTGCACTGATCACCGCCTGGCGGTCGGTGGCCGCAGTGAGCTTGCGTGACAGGTCGAGCAGTTCGCTGGTTTCTTCCTGGGTGTCGCGCAAGGCCTGCAACTGCCGACGCTGACGCGCCGCGAGGTTGCCGGTCAGCGCCGCCATCAGCAAGAAAAACAACAGGGTCAGCACGTCTTCTTCACGCTGGATGGCGAAGGAGAATTTCGGCGGGATAAACAAAAAGTCGTAGCTCAGGAACGACAGCGCCGCACACACCAGCGACGGTCCCAGGCTGCTGCGCACACCGACCAGCAGTACCGCAGCGAGAAACACCAACGAGATATTCGGCAGCGGCAACACACTGGCTACCGCCCAGGCCAGCGCCGCCGCGACGATGGTTGCAACCACCGCCAGGCCATAGTCGAACCACACCAGCCCGCGCACGTCCGGCAGGCGTGGCGGCGCGGGCATGTCGTCGCTGTCGAGCACGTTGATCTCCAAACCCCGCGCATTGCGCAGCAAGCGTGCCGCCAAACCCCCTCCGAACAGCCTGCGCCGCCAGCGCATCCGCGACTGCCCCACGAGTAGCAGGCTGGCACGGCGTTCGGCGGCATGCTGGATCAGCGTCTTGGCCACTTCGCCAGCGCGCAGCAACACCACTTCGCCGCCCAGCCGTTCAGCCAACTGCTGGGCGTTCTGCAGGCGCAGGCGCGATTGCTCGTCGTGCGCACGGCCGTTATCGATATGCACCATGCTCCACGGCAAATGCCGGCGCTGGGCCACGCGGCTGGCGTGACGCACCAGGCGTTCGGCCTGCGCATCACCGTCCACGCCCACCAGCAAACGCCCGCGCACCGCCGGGGCGGCCTGGCCGAGCTGGCGGTAGCCTTGGGCCAAATCGTCATCGACATGCGCAGCAGCGGTTTGCATGGCCAGCTCGCGCAGGGCCATCAGGTTGGTCTGGGTGAAGAATGCGTCGATGGCGGCGCGGGCCTGTTCCGGCACATACACCTTGCCGTCGCGCAGGCGCTCGAGCAGCTCGCGGGACGGCAGGTCGATCAGCAGCAGCTCGTCGGCCTCTTGCAGCACCCAGTCGGGCAAGGTTTCACGCACTTGCACGCCGGTGATGCCACGCACTTGATCGTTCAAGCTTTCCAGGTGCTGGACGTTGACCGTGGTGAACACGTTGATGCCGGCGGCGAGCAGTTCCTGGATGTCTTGCCAGCGTTTTTCATGGCGGCTGCCGGGGGCGTTGCTGTGGGCCAGCTCATCCACCAGCACCAGCTTGGGCTTGGCGGCGAGCAGGCCGTCGAGGTCCATTTCTTCGAGCATCACGCCACGGTATTCGCTGCGCAGCAAGGGTTGCTGCGGCAGGCCGCTGAGCAAGGCTTCGGTCTCGGCGCGGCCGTGGGTTTCCACCACGCCTGCGATCAGGCGCACACCCTGGCGCAGTTGGGTGTGGGCGGCCTGGAGCATGGCGTAGGTCTTGCCCACACCGGGCGCCGCACCGAGGAAGACTTTGAGCCGGCCACGGCCGTCCCGTGGCAGATCGGCTAACAGGGCATCGGCGCGGCCGGAGTCGCTCATGCTTTGGAGTTCCTTCAGGTGTTTATTTGGAATCCTTCAGGCCGTCATCGCGGGCAAGCCTGCTCCCACATTTGGAATGCATTTCCCTGTGGGAGCGGGCTTGCCCGCGATAACGGCACCACGGTTTACAACGTTTCCAGCGCCATGTTCAGCGCCAGCACATTCACCACCGGCGGCCCCACCAACGGGCTTTCGATGTGCTCATCGAGCAAGCGCTGCAGTGTAGACACGGGCACATTTCGCGCCGCCGCCACTCGCGCCAGTTGATAGGCAATCGCCGCCGGTGGCAAGTGCGGATCAAGGCCGCTGCCGGAGGTAGTCAGGGAGGCCAAAGGCACCGGCCCCTGGCCTGGCACCAACTGTTTATTCGCGTCATCAAAAATACGCGTGGCCAATGCCGGGTTGCTTGGGGCCAGGTTGCTGGCGCTGCTGGAGACCGTCGCAAACGCGCCAGCCGATGGGCGTGGGTGGAACCAGCTGTCACCGGTAAAATCCTGGGCGATCAGGCTGGAGCCGCGCACTTTGCCCTCGGCGTCACGCACCAGGCTGCCGTTGGCCTGGTCGGGGAACGCAACTTGGGCGACACCGGTGACCACCAGCGGGTAGGCAACGCCGGTGATCAGGGTCATGAGGACCAGCAGGCTCAGGGCCGGGCGGATCATGTTAGTCATCTTGAAATCCTCAATAAATCGAGTAACCACTGTGGCGAGGGAGCTTGCTCCCTCTCCACAAAAAGTGCGATCCAGTTACACCAGGTGCAGCGCGGTCAGGAGCATGTCGATCGCCTTGATGCCCACGAACGGCACCAAAAGCCCGCCCAACCCGTAGATCAGCAGGTTGCGGCGCAGCAACGCCGCCGCACTCGCCGCCTGTACGCGCACACCGCGCAGTGCCAGGGGAATCAACACCACGATAATCAGCGCGTTGAAGACGATCGCCGAGAGAATCGCGCTCTGCGGGCTTTGCAAATGCATCACGTTGAGCACGCCCAACTGCGGGTAGATCGAGGCAAACAGCGCCGGCAAAATCGCGAAGTATTTAGCCACGTCGTTGGCGATGGAAAAGGTCGTCAACGCACCGCGGGTCACCAGCAGTTCCTTGCCGATCTGCACCACGTCCAGCAGCTTGGTAGGGTCGCTGTCGAGGTCGACCATGTTGGCCGCTTCGCGAGCGGCCTGGGTGCCGTCGTTCATCGCCATGCCGACGTCGGCCTGGGCCAGCGCCGGAGCGTCGTTGGCGCCGTCGCCGCACATCGCAACCAGGCGACCGTCGTTCTGCTCGTGACGAATGCGGGCGAGTTTTTTCTCTGGCGTGGCTTCGGCCAGCACGTCGTCCACGCCCGCTTCAGCGGCAATCGCGGCGGCGGTCAACGGGTTGTCGCCGGTGACCATCACGGTGCGAATCCCCAGTTTGCGCAGTTCGGCGAAGCGTTCGCGGATGCCGGGTTTAACCACGTCCTTGAGGTGGATCGCGCCGAGCAGTTTGCCATCGGCGCATACCAGCAATGGCGTGCCGCCGCTCTGGGCGATCTTGTCGATTTCCCGCGAGAGTGCCGGCTGCAGGTCACGGCGTTGTTGGCCGATGAACGCCAGCAGTGAATCGACCGCGCCTTTGCGGAACACACGGCCTTGGTAGTCGACACCGGACAAGCGCGTTTCGGCACTGAACGGCACGGAGGTCAGCTCCTCCACGGTTGGCTCGGCCTGAGGGTGCAAAGCACGCAGGTATTCGACGATGGATTTGCCTTCCGCCGTGTCGTCCGCCAGGGACGCCAGCAACGCGCCTTCAGCCAGGTCGCGACCACTGACGCCAGGCGCTGCAATCACGGCTGCACAGCGACGGTTGCCGAAGGTGATGGTGCCGGTCTTGTCCAGCAGCAGCACATGCACGTCACCCGCCGCTTCCACCGCACGCCCGGATTTGGCGATGACGTTGAGGCGTACCAGGCGATCCATGCCGGCGATACCAATGGCCGATAACAGGCCGCCGATGGTGGTCGGAATCAGCGTCACCAGCAGCGCGACCAGGAACACCAGCGGCAAGCTGCCATTGGCGAAGTGGGCGAACGGCTGCAGGGTGACCACCACCAGCAGGAAGATCAGCGTGAGGCCGATCAGCAGGATATCCAGCGCCACTTCATTCGGGGTTTTCTGGCGTTTGGCGCCTTCCACCAGGGCGATCATGCGGTCCAGCGTGGACTCGCCCGGGTTGACGGTGATGCGGATCAGCAACCAGTCCGACACCAGCCGCGTGTTGCCGGTGACGGCCGAACGGTCGCCGCCGGATTCACGGATAACCGGTGCGGATTCGCCAGTGATCGCCGCCTCGTTGACGGCCGCGATACCTTCGATGACCTCGCCGTCACCGGGGATCATCTCCCCGGCCGCGACGCGCACCACATCACCTTTGCGCAGGCTGGTGGCCGGCACGACCTTGAAGCTGCCGTCGGCCTCTTTGCGGCGAGCGCTCAGGCCTTCGCTGCCGGCTTTGAGGCTGTCGGCGCGGGCCTTGCCGCGACCTTCGGCCAAGGCTTCGGCAAAGTTGGCGAACAGCACGGTGAACCACAGCCACACGGCGATTTGTACCGCCACAAAGGTCGGCACCGAAGTGTCCGGCACAAAGCACAACACGGTGGTGAGGATGGCGGTCAACTCGACCACCAGCATCACCGGCGAGCGTTGCAGTTGGCGTGGGTCCAGCTTGACGAAAGCCTGGACCAGCGCCGGACGCCAAAGAGCGGAGATGGCGGTTTTGGCCGGTTCCTGAGAACTCACAGGGGCCGCATTTTTTGCAGGCATATTCATTTTCATATCCCCTCTAGCTCTTTATTTAGGAGCAGCCATGCTCAGGTGTTCAGCAATTGGGCCCAGTGCCAGCGTCGGCAGGAAAGTCAGGCCGCCCACCAGCAAAATGGTCACGGTCAACAGGGTCACGAACAGTGGGCCATGGGTCGGGAAGCTGTTCTGGCCAATCGGTGCGGTTTTCTTCATCGCCAGGCTGCCGGCAAGGGCCAGTACCGGGAGGATGTAGCCGAAGCGGCCGATCAACATACCCAGGCCCATCATCAGGTTGTGGAACGTGGTGTTGGCACTGAAGCCGCCGAACGCCGAGCCGTTGTTGGCACTGGCCGAGGTGTAGGCATACAACAATTGACTGAAACCGTGCGGGCCGGGGTTGCTGATGGCCCCCGCCGGACCCGGCAGGCTGGCGGCGATGGCGCCCAGTACCAGGGTGCCGATCGGCATCACCAGCAAAGTCACCACCAGCAATTGCACTTCCTTGGCCTGCAGCTTCTTGCCCAGGTATTCCGGGGTGCGGCCGATCATCAGGCCGGCGAGGAACACCGCGATCAACACGTTGAGCAACATGCCGTACATACCGGCGCCGACGCCGCCGAAGATCACTTCGCCGACCATCATGTTGACCAGCGCCACCATGCCGCTCAGCGGGTTGAGGCTGTCGTGCATACCGTTGACCGAACCATTGGACGCCGCTGTAGTGGTGACCGACCACAACACGGTGGCAGTGGTACCGAAGCGCACCTCTTTACCTTCCAGCGGCGCGGTTTGCTCAACAGCTGGGTTGTTCAGGGTGGGGTTGGGCTGGTATTCGGCCCACAGCGAGGTCGCGCCGCCGATCAGGAACAAGGCCAGCATACAACCGAGGATCGCCCGGCTCTGACGCAGGTCTTTCACGTAATGGCCGAAGGTGAACACCAGCGCCACCGGGATCAGGATGATCGCCGACAACTCGAACAGGTTGGCCCAGGCAGTCGGGTTTTCAAACGGGTGCGCCGAGTTGACACCGAAGAACCCGCCACCGTTGGTGCCCAACTGCTTGATCGCAATCTGGCTGGCTGCCGGGCCGAGTGGGATCACTTGGTCCACGCCCTGCATCGTCACGGCATTCACATAGTGCGCGAAGGTTTGCGGCACGCCCTGCCACACCAGGAACAACGCGAACACCAGGCACATCGGCAGCAGGCCGTAGAGGGTGGCGCGGGTCATGTCGACCCAGAAGTTGCCCAGGGTCTTGGTGGATTTACGCCCGATACCACGGCACAACGCGACCAGCACAGCCAGGCCAGTGGCGGCGCTGACGAAGTTCTGCACGGTGAGACCGATCATCTGGCTGAGATAGCTCAGGGAGGCTTCACCGCTGTAGTTCTGCCAGTTGGTGTTGGTCATGAAACTGACCGCCGTGTTGAAGGCCAGCGTCCATTCCTGACCCGGCAATTTCTGCGGGTTAAGTGGGAGATATTCCTGGAACAACAACACGGTAAACAGCAACACAAAACCGGCCAGGTTGAACGCCAGCAGTGCCAGCGTGTACTTCTGCCAGCTCTGCTCCTGGTGCTCGTCCACGCCGGACAAGCGATAACAGGCGCGCTCGACAGGGCCGAGCACGGGCGAGAGCCAGGTGCGCTGGCCTTCCATCACCTTGTAGTAGAACCGCCCCAGGAACGGTGCCGGCACCAGCACCACGGCAAAGAAGGCGATGATCAGCCAATAGTCATAACTGTGCATAGCCTGCTCCTAGTTCCGATCCGCGCGTAACAGCGCAACCAGCAGATAAATGAACAGCGCCACGGCCAATAGCAGTGACACCCCGTCCAGAACGCTCATGGAAGTCTCTCCGTTTTGCGGCGATTGCCGCGTGTGGGGCAATTGTCGGCAGGAGTGGCGTAAAGGAACGAGAGCGAGGGTATGGGCGGGGCGTAAAGACGGCGTAAAGAGTGGGTTTATGCGGGGTTTACAGGGGGATTTTCAGCGCCTGGGCGGGCCTCATCGCGGGCATGCCCCGCTCCCACCATTGAAATGCATTCCCTGTGGGAGCCGGGCTTGCCCGCGATGGCGTCGGTGAGGCCACCACCGCACCCATCTGGTGCGACGCCGAAAAAATTCAAACGCCAAACCGTCCCCATGGCGACAGTTCGGCGCCTTTACGACATGAGTTCGCGCAATGGCATGGCCGCTGCAACACCCAGTAATCATTCCAACCCGTTCAGGGAGCGCCACACGATGAACACACAACTCAAACCCACCTTGGGCACCCTGCATTTATGGGGCATTGCCGTCGGGCTGGTGATTTCCGGCGAATACTTTGGCTGGAGCTATGGCTGGGGCGTGGCCGGCACGCTGGGCTTTTTGGTGACCTCGTTGATGGTCGCCGCCATGTACACCTGCTTTATATTCAGTTTCACCGAACTGACCACCGCGATTCCTCACGCGGGCGGGCCGTTCGCCTACAGCCGTCGCGCCTTTGGCGAGAAAGGCGGTTTGATCGCGGGCCTGGCGACCTTGATCGAATTTGTCTTCGCACCACCCGCGATTGCCTTGGCCATCGGCGCTTACCTGAACGTGCAGTTCCCGGCACTCGATCCGAAACACGCGGCTGTGGGGGCCTACATCGTGTTCATGGGCCTGAATATCCTGGGGGTGAAGCTCGCCGCGACCTTTGAACTGGTGGTGTGCGTGCTCGCCGTCGCTGAATTGCTGGTGTTCATGGGCGTGGTCGCGCCGGCGTTCAGCTTCAGCAACTTTGCCCTGAACGGCTGGGCGGGTTCCGACACCTTTGGCGCACCGGCCATTGCCGGGATGTTTGCGGCCATTCCTTTCGCCATCTGGTTCTTCCTCGCCATCGAGGGCGCAGCCATGGCAGCTGAAGAGGCGAAAGATCCCAAGCGCACTATTCCAAAAGCCTACATCAGCGGCATCCTGACCTTGGTGATCCTGGCCATGGGCGTGATGTTCTTCGCCGGTGGCGTGGGCGACTGGCGCACCCTGTCGAACATCAACGACCCGCTGCCGCAGGCGATGAAAAGCGTGGTGGGCACCGGCTCCGGCTGGCTGCACATGCTGGTGTGGATTGGTCTGTTTGGCTTGGTGGCAAGCTTTCACGGCATCATCCTCGGCTATTCGCGGCAGTTCTTTGCCCTGGCCCGTGCTGGTTACTTGCCGCCGTTCCTGGCCAAACTGTCGCGTTTTCAGACACCGCACCGGGCCATTATCGCCGGCGGTGTGGTCGGTATCGCCGCGATCTACAGCGACGGCCTGATCAACCTGGGTGGCATGACGCTGACCGCAGCGATGATCACCATGGCGGTATTCGGCGCCATTGTGATGTACATCATGAGCATGCTCAGCCTGTTCAAGCTGCGTAAGACCGAACCGCTGCTGGAACGCACATTCCGCGCACCGGGCTATCCGATCGTGCCGGCTATTGCGCTGGTATTGGCGCTGGTGTGCCTGGTGGCCATGGCCTGGTTCAATGCGCTGATCGGCTTGATATTCCTGGGCTTTATGCTGGCGGGGTTCATCTACTTCCAGCTGACCGCCCAAGACCGTGCCGACGCACCGGCTGATGCGATGTTGACCGGGCGCTAAGGTTAACGAGGCGGAACAGGCCTACAATGAACTACTCAGAACGCCTGTTACTCAAAGCCGTTATTAGCGTGGGAACATCCTCCGACGCTGGTCCGCCTCAAGGAGAGCCTTATGCCGTGGTATGCGTGGTTGATTTTAGTGGTAGCGATCGGGTCGATCGTCGGTGGGCTGCTGATGCTGCGTGACAGCGCCAACAAGGTGGAACTCACCGACGAACAACGCAAACGCGTGGTCGAGCGCAACGCCCAGGCGGACGCCAAGGATGCGCAGGACCGCTGAAGCAGGTTATTCCCAGGCTGCCTTGGCAATATGCAAGCCGTGCTGCCCCTTGTAGGCAGCACGCTCAGGCTGGCTCCAGCCGTTGAGCAACTCCGCCTCCAAGCGATAGATCTCTACGCCCAGCGGGCGGCACACGGTCAATGGGTCTTGTGCGTCCGGCCCCCACATCGGTAGCGACAAGTCCCCACCCGGGCACGTCGACAATGCGCAGAGCAAATCAATCTCTGCAAAAAACTCCAGGTAATCGCCCTTCTGCGCCGGGCAGGCTTTCATGAAGTACATGTCGTCATGATTAAGACCGGTGCACTGGAAAATATTCAGCACATCGTGCACGTCAAATTCGGTCAGGCCATGGGGCAAAACGGCGCGGGTCAAGTTGGAATGGCAATGGTGGTGGAAGTCTTCGCCGGTAAGCATGCGGTTCACATACGGGTCACAGCGAGTGCCGAGCAAATCGTGCAGGCGCCCACCGTGTTCATCGATGCCATAGCCCGCCAGGCTGTCATCGGTGATGGTTACCAAGGGGCGCAGAAACGGCAGGTTCGACCATAGCCGGTCATGGGTACTGACATGGGCGCCCTGCAACTGCCGCGTGCGTGCCGCCCATAGGCGTTCGCGCGGGTCATTGGCGTTCCACACGTTGAAATCGCCGACCTGTGGCCCTACCGGCGTTGTCACGCGAAACACATGCCCGGCCGGCACTTTCCACGCCCTGCCCGTGCGAATCGGCACTTCGAACTGCTCGATCAATGTGCGTTTACCCGCCTGGTCGCGAATACGTGCGTAGAAGGCCTTGTCCACTTGCAGCGCCGAGCCTTTGCTGACCTGATAGGCAGCCGGATAATCTTTGTACATGGGTGCAATCCTCCATCAAGGGTAATCAAACAGCGCCAGGGACAGGCGTTCAGAATCGTGCAGATAGAGGCTCATCGCCTCCTGCGCAGCTGGTTTATTGCCCTGCGCCAGCAAGGTGTAGATCTCACGATCACGCTCCAGCCAGGGCGACTGAAAACGTTGTTCATCGGGCGCCGCACAAAACACCAGGCGCAACTGAGCAATCACTTGGGCGAAAAACTCATCGAATAAAGGGCTGCGCATCAACCCGACAATGTGCTGGTGGAACACCAGGCTATGAGTGGCAACGGCGCGCCAATCTTCGCGCTCTCGCGCCAGCGTGGTGGCGTCGATGGCATTTTGCATACGCACGTCGTGGTCGCCCGTCAGCGTGCCACTCTGGGCGATGGCCTGCAGCTCAAGGGTACGGCGGACCACAAACAGGTCACGCACGTCGTCGCGCGCCACACGCCGGACCATCACGCCCTTGTTGCGCACATAACGGGTGAGCCCCTCCTGCCCCAAACGGTGTAACGCTTCGCGAATGGTATTGCGCGAGGCGTTGTAGCGCTTGACCAGGTCCACTTCGACCAGCGCCACACCTGGCAGCAGCCGCCCACTCATGATGTCGGCGCGCAGTTCAAGGGCAATCTGATCGGCTAGAGACAAGCTGAGCGTCATCATGGCACCTCGATTGTTGAACAATTCATGCAACGGATGTAATCACTTTTCATGCCAAGCCCGCTGAATGCCGTCTCTATGGGTAAACAGGTTCGACTCCGCTAAAATGCGCACTCGTTCTCGAGGCCGTCCTATGCGTTATTCAACAGACCACAAAGCCCAGACTCACCAACGCATCATCAAGGAAGCCTCCGTACGATTTCGCCGCGATGGTATTGGCGCCACCGGCCTGCAGCCCTTGATGAAAGCGTTGAACCTGACACACGGCGGGTTCTACGCGCATTTCAAGTCCAAGGATGAACTGGTGGACAAAGCCCTTCTGGCCGCCGCCGCAGAGCTGGATGCCCATTGCGCAATGTTGTTCAGCCAGAAACGGCCGCTGGATGCGTTCATCGACAGCTACCTTTCGCAATGGCACCAGACCTCGCCGGGTGAAGGCTGCCCGCTGCCCACGATGTCGTCGGAGCTGGGCCTGCGAGGGCAGCATAGTCCGGTAACGGATGCGGTACTTGAAGCCAGGTTGACGCAGATCGACTCAGCATTGGAGCACCCAAAGGGGGAACACGAGAGCCTGGTACTGATGTCGACATTGGTGGGCGCATTGGTGTTGGCCAGAAGCGTCGAAAACCCGGAACTGGCAGCCCATATCATGGAAGTGGTACGCGGGTGTTTGAAAGAACAGGTCTCGGACAAACAGAAGGCCGGTCAATGACCGGCCTCTTGCCCAGGATTTACACCCTTAGTTGATTGCCAGCCTGTCGCGGTTTTTCTCCAGCAACGCCTTACCGATGCCTTTGACTTCCAGCAACTCGTCTACCGCCGTGAAAGGCCCGTTGCTGTCGCGATAGGCGATAATCGCCTTGGCCTTGGCGGCGCCAATACCGAACAGGTCGCGGCGCAGGACTTCAGCGTCGGCGGTGTTGAGATTGACCTTGGTGGATTGCTCGACGTTAGCCATCTGGGCCGTGATAGGCGCCGGGGCTTCGGGTTTGATGGAGGGGGCTGCGGTGGTTGCTACGGAGAGGCTGGTGAGGACTGCAAAGATCAGGGAAGAGATATAGGCGTTTTGCATTGGTGACACTCCATGACATCGGTAGAAGAAAAGCAGCTTTCCAAAAGCTGCTTTTCTAACTTAGGCGATGTGGGGAGAGAGTCAAAAACGGGTGAGTAACAGGGTGTTAACTCACGGCTCCAAACGGCGCTGCTGGTAGATCCAATCGACGATTTCGCCGTCGGGCGAGTAGCCACTGACTGTCTCGCGCAGGATCTGACGCACACGGGTGTAGTCGTCCTCACTCACCGCGCCGAGCAATTCTCTCAGTTTGCTTTTGAGTACGTCCCACGCCAGGTGATCCTCGTTGGCGCTCATAATCATCGGGTGCTGGGTAGCGACGACGTTGTTGCCGATCAGCAACTCCTCGTAAAGCTTTTCGCCTGGCCGCAATCCGGTGAACTCAATCGCGATATCCCCGAGAGGGTTTTTATCCGTGCGTACACTCAGCCCGGATAAATGAATCATCTTTTCCGCAAGCTCTACAATTTTTACGGGCTCACCCATGTCCAGAACGAACACGTCCCCCCCCTGCCCCATGGAACCGGCCTGGATCACCAGTTGGGCCGCTTCGGGGATGGTCATGAAATAACGCGTAATTTTTGGGTGTGTGACGGTCAATGGACCGCCTGCCTTGATCTGCCGGTGAAAAAGCGGAATCACTGAGCCGGAAGAACCCAGTACATTGCCGAACCTGACCATCGTGAAGCGCGTTTTGTTTACGCGGGCCACGCCAGACTTGTCGCCAAACATCACCGGCGCTTTTTCAACGCTGAGGGCTTGCAGGGCTAATTCTGCAAGGCGCTTGGTACTCCCCATCACATTAGTGGGGCGAACAGCCTTGTCGGTGGAAATCAGCACAAAGTTCACCACACCGGCCTTCAAGGCTGCCTGGGCGGTATTCAAAGTACCAATGATGTTATTCAAGACACCTTCGGCAATGTTGTGTTCGACAATCGGCACATGCTTGTACGCAGCCGCATGATAAACCGTGTCGACGTGCCAGCTCTTCATAACATCAAGTAATTTATTCTCGTCGCGTACCGAACCCAGAATGGGCAATAACTTAATGGGCATTGACTCATGCGCAACGCGGTGTTCAAGTTCGGACAGGATACTGTAGAGGTTAAATTCGCTGTGTTCGAACAAGAGTAAGGTCTTGGGTTTCTGCGTCAAAATCTGCCGGCATAGCTCAGACCCGATCGACCCCCCTGCTCCCGTGACCAAGACCGACTGGCCAACGATACAACGTGCAAGCAGGTCTTCCTGGGCTGGCACTGCATCACGCCCCAGCAAGTCGGCAATATCGACTTCCTGAATATCGTCGACCTTGACGCGGCCACTGGCCAGGTCCATAAAATCCGGAACACTGCGCACATGCAGCGGAAAACGCTCCAAGTTCGAGAGAATCTCACGCCTGCGCCCGCGGCCCGCCGAAGGCACTGCGAGCAATATCTGCTGAGCGCCTGTTGTGTCGATCATCTGCTGAATATGCTTGGGCTTGAACACCTGCAGCCCAGAGATGACACGACCTGCGATACTCCCGTCGTCATCGATAAAGGCGACCGGCCGCATGACACGCCCCATGCGCAACGCAGCAACCAATTGATTACCCGCCGAGCCGGCTCCGTAAATGGCAACTTTCGTCAAGCCATCATCACGATTGGTAAAGGGAACATGCTGTGCTGCAGAGAACCAATCCCCCATGAAGTACTGGCGCATCGCTAGTCTCAACCCGCCTACGGTAACCAGGCACAACCACCAATAATTGAAAATAACCGAGCGTGGAACAACGTATTGATGGTTGCTGTAAAGATAGACAGCCAAGCCAAGAATAAGTGAAGAAAGGCTCACCGCCTTGATAATAGTAATAAGTGCATCGTTACCAAAGTAACGCATGACGGCGCGGTACATGCCAAAGCGAACAAACAGGGGAATGGCAATAACCGGAGCGCTCACGAACAGCCATAAGTATCGCTGGATCGGTTGTTCCATCTCGGCAATTCCAAGCCGTACGACGAAGGCCAACCATAATGAAATCCACACCAGTACAATATCAACAAGCACCTGAAGAATGCGCTTGTGGCGGCGCGGCAGATTTAATAAAAAAACTCTCATCTTATCCATGCCCCTCTCCAACACTTTTCCACGCTCCTAGAATCAAAACCCTGCCCGCGAATAGACGAAAATAGCGATCCACAATGAATAACCCGCACTGAACAAAAATCGTACAGACGTGGCAACTGCATGAAAATCTCCTTTCAGAAAAATCGCACTCCTTTGACGACCTTTCCTTGGGTTAATAACCCCTATTCTGTACAGAAAATACCACGGTGGTACTCGACACCTACAGTAAACACCATAGATGGGATGATACCCTTGTTGTGTCGGAAATCCTTTGAAATCCTTTCTCAGCCCCAAAAAAAACCAGGACGGGTAGGCACTGACCCCTACGAAACCGCGGGGTTCGAGCGCTCACGAACAAAAAATGGCGAACACCTGACAAGCTGCTAGGCTTGGCCCGAGACGTTGAGTTGCAGCCGTATCATTAGCTAGCACAGCAACAGTATCGTATAGCAAAATGTAACAAAAATGGTCACCCTTAAAACAATACGAGAGAGGCTGATGCCACCGTCGATGTTCATTAATGGTATAGCTGGACTCTAAGTCCCTTAATCTAGAACGTCCCGCGAATGCCCTTTTAGAGCCAGTCGAACAGCTGTTCCATTCCAATCTTGGAAAAAACACGCCTAAAGAGGCTATACTCCGCAACGCGTTCACCTGCGCCGCTACAGCGGAAAGCGCTGTAGGAAAAATCTGTAAGCATCCGCCGCGACAAAATAATGACCGGATCACCCGCACTTGACGGTTGACTTTAATCATAGAGATGCTAATCCGCGATCATGTTTTAACGAAACTAACCAGCCCCAATGCAAGCCAATTTTTGCCTTGGAGCCGAATGGGAGGGATACTTTAGAGTATGCGCACTACTTGCTGAGTGATCATCGCAGGTGTACATACGCACTGCCAAACGGGACGAAAGGAGGACGCCCGAGAATTTTCACTAGACCCAGGCAAATGGCTTGGAATTCGCACGAACCTCAACTCACGGGCCTGCAACTGCCTGCGAGTGGAATTCCAAAAAATAACGCATGCACAACTATCAGATGTCATGTTTCCACTATCTGATTGTGCTGTCCCGCGGCCCTGCGCCCTGGCATAGCGTGTGCAAAAACGTATCACAACTGACGGCACCCTAATCCGCGGATTATGACGTAAGCGTGCATTGATTTTTACTTTAAGTAGCGGTGTTGCGATGACTTTAAGAACCCTGTGTGTATTCGGCACACGACCTGAAGCAATCAAAATGGCTCCCTTGGCGTTGAGCCTTGCAGCAGATGAGCGCTTCACTGCCAAGGTCTGCGTGACTGGACAGCACCGAGAAATGCTCGACCAAGTGCTCAGTCTCTTTGAAATCAAGCCTGATTTCGATTTGAACATCATGAAGTCCGGCCAGGATCTGACCGATGTCACGAGTGCCATCTTGCAGGGAATGAAAACTGTCTTCGCAACCTTCAAACCGGATATTGTCCTGGTCCATGGCGACACAGCGACGACGTTCGCCACCACATTGGCCGCTTACTATCACCAAATTCCTGTGGCTCACGTCGAAGCCGGCCTGCGCACCGGAAACCTCTATTCTCCGTGGCCTGAAGAGGCAAACCGCAAGCTGACTGGCGCTCTTGCGGCATTGCACTTCGCACCCACTGAAACGTCCAGGCAGAATTTGCTGAGAGAGGGGGTCGCAAGCCAAAGCGTCCATGTGACCGGCAACACTGTCATTGACGCGTTGCTGGATGTGGTGGGCCGAATCAAGACCCGTCCTGCCCTGCAACAGCAATTTCACCAGCAGTTCTCGTTTCTGGGCGATTGCCAGCGAGTGATCCTGGTCACGGGTCATCGCCGCGAAAGTTTCGGCGGTGGCTTTGAGAATATCTGCCAGGCCTTGATCAATACGGCCCTGGAGTTCCCCGATGTCGAGATTGTGTACCCCGTTCACCTGAATCCGAATGTACGCGAGCCAGTCAATCGCCTGCTCAGCGACATCCAGAATATCCATCTGATCGAACCCCTGGATTATCTGCCCTTTGTGTATTTGATGGATCGCTCTTATCTAATTTTGAGTGATTCAGGTGGCATTCAGGAAGAGGCCCCCTCTTTAGGTAAACCTGTGCTGGTGATGCGTGACACCACAGAGCGTCCAGAGGCGGTTGACGCGGGCACAGTCAAACTTGTCGGGACTGAAATTGAGGCCATTACCTCTAACTTGAGAGTCTTGCTGACTGATGTTGAAGCCTATGGCCAGATGAGCTTCGCTCACAACCCCTATGGTGACGGAAAAGCATCCGCACGAATTCTCGATGTACTTTCACGAATTAAAAAGGCTAATTCATGAGCTTTGAAACTGTTTCTGTAGTCGGCCTCGGCTATATAGGGCTTCCGACGGCAGCTGTTTTCGCTGCACGTAAGAAAAAAGTCATTGGCGTCGACGTCAACCCGAACACAGTTGCAACCATCAACCGCGGCGAAATCCATATTATCGAACCGGATCTGGATATCGTCGTACGGGCCGCCGTTACCGAAGGCTATTTGCGGGCAACTCTAACCGCAGAGCCGGCCGATGCCTTCCTGATTGCCGTCCCGACACCGTTCAAGGGCGATCACGAACCCGATCTTTCCTACATCGAATCAGCCAGCCGAGCCATTGCTCCCGTCCTGAAAAAGGGTGACTTGGTCGTGCTGGAATCAACCTCCCCAGTCGGGGCTACCGAGCAAATGTCTGCCTGGCTGGCAGAAGCCCGTCCGGACCTGACATTTCCGCAAACCCATGGCGCAGAGTCGGACATCCGCATAGCGCATTGCCCCGAGCGCGTGCTGCCGGGTCACGTACTGCGGGAGTTGATCGAAAACGATCGCATCATCGGCGGGCTTACCAGCAAATGTTCAGAAGCAGCGCGGTCTCTGTATAAAACATTCGTTGAGGGTGAATGCATCATCACCGACGCCCGCACCGCCGAAATGTGCAAACTCACAGAGAACAGCTTTCGCGACGTGAATATCGCGTTTGCCAATGAACTGTCGATGATCTGCGACGAACTCAACATCAATGTATGGGAGCTGATCCGCCTTGCGAATCACCACCCTCGCGTTAATATCCTGCAACCTGGCCCCGGTGTGGGCGGTCACTGCATCGCTGTCGACCCCTGGTTCATTGTCAGCAAAACGCCCGCCCTGGCACGCCTGATCCGCACCGCAAGGGAAGTGAATGACAGCAAGCCAAAGTGGGTATTGGAGCAGGTTCAACTGGCTATCGGTCAATTCCTGCAGGAACACCCGTCGAAAACCGCCAAGGACGTTACGGTTGCCTGCCTCGGGCTGGCCTTCAAGCCGGACATCGACGACTTGCGTGAAAGTCCATCCTTAGAGATCACCGCACACATTGCCCAGTCCCATCCCGGTACTGTTCTGGCGATTGAACCGAATATCGCGCACCTGCCGGCTCGCCTTGAAGGTATTGCAACCCTGAGCGGAATCGATCAGGCGCTGTCATCTGCGCACGTGATTGTCCTGCTGGTCGATCACAGCGTATTCAAGAAAATCCCGGGCGCACGCCTGTCCTCGCTCAAAGTCATCGACACACGCGGTGTGTGGGCTTGAAAAAAGCTTGATGAATACCGCTTGGAAATCGACGCAAGCCGTTAGTATTGCGTCGGTTTCCGAGCACCGAGCTGGGCACGTTTGTTAAATGATCATGCAATTGCATTTGTCATGATGAGGTTCAAGAGGTTCTGGCATGGTCAATTTATTGATCCAGGTGCTGACACTGATAAGTGGCCTGGTTGTTAACTTTGTGATTCCCGGACTTTACGGCTTGGAAGCGTACGGCGCATTCATCAAGGCCAACGTGCTGGTATTTTTATTTCAAAAACTGTTGGATATCGTCAATGAGCAGCTGATTGCCACCGTGGAGGCCGAGTACATTCTGGTGACTTCATTATTTATGGCCGTACTGATTTTTGTACTGTTCAGCGCTGTGAACCTGATTGACCACATTGGCAACCCACTCCTGCTTGGGGTGATGCTTTTGAGCTCGGCATGCCTGTTATCGCTGTTCGGGCTACGCCTGCAACGCTGGATCGTGGCCTACCTGGTGCTATTTCTTGGCGTGTTTTTCACGCTCCTGTTTATCAGCTACCAACAAATAGTCTCGCTGACTATCGTCGACATACTGATTCTGACCAACTTGATTCCGTGCGCGTTTGCGGTAGCGGTGCTGTTTTTCAAAGGTGCGAAACTGCCCGTCGGCAAACAGCTGCTGCAGACCTGCCAAGGTGTGCTGCTGTTATTACCCAGAATGATATCCATCACCCTGGTGTTCAATCTGTTCACCAACATCTTGCCCTTCATTCTTTCCAAGAGCCTGCCCGTGCGCGACCTTGGATTGTTCAGGGTCATCGTCTCGATCATTCAATCCGCTACCAGCCTGTTCCCCATCAACGTCAGGGCAGTGTTTGTCGCCTTCGTCTCGGGCGGGCAACGCCAAGCGCAATATAGAATCATCACGTCGATCGCTATTTTCTACTTCGCGTTGGTAGGCTTATCGGGGTACGCAGCGGTTTGGCTGTTCCCTCAGTACTCGAACTATCTGGTGATGCTGCCCTGCCTGCCAGTGCTGTACTGGGCAGTGGTGACAGAGCGCTATCTGGTCGCCTCCGGCCTGCACCGTAAAGTCATCGTGGCAAACCTTGTCATTGCGCCACTGGCCATAACGAGCATGATTCTGTTTGTCAAAGACTTGAACCAGGCACAGTTGTTCTACGCTATCGGGTTCTCGGCCTACTTGTTGTTCCTGCACATAAGCTGCCGTCCTGGCATTCGCTTGCCGGTAGTTTTTTGGGTCGCCTTACTCTCTCCCCTGACTATCTTTTTGACACACATCAGCCTGGTCTGGGCCGTGCTGTATATGTGCTCGCTCATGATCATTGCAGTGGGAGCACTCCAGCTTCGACCCGCTGATCTTCGCACGCTGAGGTTTTAACCGTGAACGCAGTAAAACTTTATCGAGTTGGAAACTGGCTGCACCGGCGTCGAGTGCCGTTATTACCAGGCCTTGTTCGAAATGTGATTTTCCTACTGTTCAACTCTTACATTCCAATTACCGCAACGATCGGAAGGGGCACGATATTCGCCTATGGCGCGATCGGCGTTGTACTGCACGCAAATGCCAAGGTTGGCGACGGCTGTGTGCTGGGCCAAGGCATCACCATCGGCGCCGCTGAGGGTTATGTCACCAGCGAGATCAATCGCTGCCCCGTCATCGGTGACAACTGCTACATAGGGGCCGGGGCAAAGATCATTGGCGATATCGTCATCGGCAATAACTGTCAAATTGGCGCTTCAGCGGTCGTATTGAAAGACGTGCCTGATAATTCAATCGTTGTGGGAATACCCGCAAAAGTGATTGGACAAACAGCCAGCGACTATAAAGCCATACGCCCTTGAACAATGGAGTACCGCAATGCGTCAACCTGACTGCGTAAAAAATTCCATGGCGATCACGGCGGCAGCGCTCATCGCCATTTTATTTATGCTGGATCCTGGCGTGCTTTTCTACACGGCCATTATCGGCAGCGCTTTATTGGTATTGACGGCCATCATGTCGCCTTGGCTGGGTTTATTGGCGCTATTCCCATTGGCCTTTGCTCTCCACCCCGCGCCCACTTCGCTGGGCGCTCAGGAAGTGGCGTTTGCTGCCCTGCTGGTGGCGGTATTCCTCAGCGCATTGATCAAATTGCTCCGTACTCTGGGTTTTACATCGGTCCTGCGCCTGTTCGCCGCGCCATTGCTAATAGGCCTTGGGTTTCTAGTGCTGAACCTGGTTGTAGCGATGTACCACCATGTTCCGATGGCTGATTGGCTCAGAGGGGTCGTGCCCTTTCTGTTTATCTATGCACTGATCCCGATCTGCGCTCTTGTAGGCCGCGAAGAAAACAACGTTCGTTGGCTCGGCGCTTCGGTGGGAACCCTGATTTTATTGACCGCAGGCTACATCGTTTTCTATTACTTCTATCACGGTCTGTGGCAGCCGTACTGGACCCTTGAGGTCAACGGGGAGATGGTAAAAATCCCTTATGAAGAAGCGCTGCGCAACGTTAACGCACAGGGCCCAATGCGTGATCGCATCACCATGGTGCTGGCGCAAGCAACCGACGCGATCCTGCCGCTGGGCATGGTGCTCGGCTATGTCGTCGGCACGCTGACGCCTGACCGAAGGGTTGCATGGATCAGTGGCCTGATATCGCTGCTGTGCACAGCCGCCGTGCTGATCACATTCACACGAAGCATGCTGATCAGTGCATTTCTCGTCATTGGCTTGTTCGCGCTCTATACCTTTTTCGCGCGCAGGCACTTATGGCTAAAAGTGGTATCCGGCATTGTCATTCAAGCGCTGTTTTGCCTTGTGTTTATTTTTGCCACCGGCATGCAAGACGTATGGCTCGGGCGCATGAACTCCCTGGCGAATACTGCATTACCTATCGCAACCTCTTCCATTGCGTCCATGGGAGAGAAACACACGCAACCTGACCCTGCGGCGCCTGTAGCCTCCGAATCCAAGCCCGCTGCCAACGAGAAGCAGGACTTCAACGTCTCTTCCCGGGTACAGGAATATAAAATCGCCTGGCGCATGTTTCAGGACCACCCCGCGCTGGGCAATGGTATCGGGATCAAACACGAGATGCGCTGGGAGAGACCCGGCGGTGATTCATTCACGGAGTCAGTTGGCTATATCCATAACTGGCCACTGTACATGCTGATGGTCGGCGGCGTCTTAGGGCTGCTGATGTACATCACTGTCCTCGGTGCTCCCGTTTTATATCGGTTCACCACTCTAAAATCCGACCCCGCTCACCTCACCGTGATTCGCACGGCGGTCATAACGCTGGCGATCTACGGGTTGTTCTTCGCGGTGTTTCGCCTGATCTCTTTCAACTTACTGCTCGCAGCAGCTTGGGGCGTAATGCTGGCGCATAAGCATTCAAATCAAATGATGGGTACCGCCTTGCCTGACGGGCATACAGCGTCACTCTCCAACACCAGGCCGGAAACGGTCGTCAAAGACCCCAGGGAGACGTCGGTATAATGTGTGGCCTCAGCTTTTTTGCAGTCAAAGACGGTGTACCCGAGACCCAGGCCCAAATGGAAAAAAGCCTGGCGGTTACACGGCACCGTGGCCCGGATGCATCCGGCACCTATTTCGCCAGTGTCGCGGGCTATCAGGTAGGGCTAGGACACAACAGGCTGAGCATCCTGGATTTGTCACCGACTGGCAGCCAGCCGATGTTTGCCGACAATCATGGTGTAAGTATCGTGTTCAATGGCGAGGTGTTTAACCATCACGAATTGCGCCGGCAACTGATCGAAAAAGGCTATACCTTCAAAGGCACCTCCGATACCGAAGTTATCCTGCAATTGTACGTAGAACATCAAGAGCAGGCCTTTGCACTGCTTGAAGGCATGTTCACGTTTGTCATATTGGATGAGCCGCGCCAAAAAACCTTTCTGGTAAGGGACGTCGTTGGCATCAAGCCGGTGTATTGCTACACCGGCGTCGACGGCTTCTACGCCTGCTCAGAAATCCGCGGCCTGAAATGTTTTTCGCAGGTAAACACCGACATAGACCCTGATGATGTCTTTGAGTTTTTCAACAACGGCTTTCTCTACGAACCCAACACCGGCTACACATCCATCAAGAAACTGATGCCCGGTAGTTACCTGGCGTTCGACCTAGCAACCGGCAAGATGACAACCCAGCGTTACCAGAGCGCCATGAACTTCAAGACCGAGCAAAGCCTCGTGCAGGATGTGCGTTCTGCCGTGACGCGCCAATTGGAAGCGGACGTCCCGGTCGGGGTATTTTTCAGTGGTGGCGCAGACTCCAGCATCCTGGCAAGTTTCACCGGTGATGCTGACTTATTTTTTGCACAGTACGACGCAACGGACGACTCCGCTGTCGATACGAAGTTTTCCGCCAGGATCGCCGAACACCTTGGCAAAAAGCTGGTGGTCACGGAGATTCTCGACTCAGATATAGACCCCTTCGAGTCCATCGACTTCGTCGCTGCCAACACCGAAGAACTGGTATCCGACTATACGTTCTGGGCAACCTACCGCTTGTCCACCGAAGCCAGGAAAAGTGGATATACCGTCATGCTCAGTGGCATGGGCGGAGATGAGGCGTTTGCAGGTTACCCACGCTACACAGTACTCAAGCATCACACACTCATCAGGCTGCTGTATCCCGTATTAAGTGCACTGCTAAAACTCAAGTTATTTCCAAAGCGGCTCGACAAAAAGTTCGAACGGTTGGTGTCCTATGCTCAGGAAAACTATTGGCCCCTGGCGTATTCGCGCATGCTGGGGTACTTCTCCCGCCAAGAGTTGCAGGGCTTTTTTCGTGACTACAACGAGCTTGAACGACACTACAAGCAACGCCTGTCCGGCGTAATGGATCAGTACAGCGGCGCCGTTGAAGACAAAGTCAAATGTGCACAGCATTTTGACCAGACAGGCTTCTTGAGCCATAACCTGAGTGTCTCGGACAAGGCCAGTATGTTGGCCAGTATCGAACTGCGCGTTCCGTTGCTGGACGAGCGTGTGGTGGCCAGCGGTCTTGCAACCTCAAGTGCAGATTTGCTTAAAGGCGGAGCGCCAAAGGCCCCACTCAAACAGCTCCTGAAAAGTCTGCTTCCCGCCTCATTGGTTGATCGCCCCAAAACAGGCTTCAACCCACCTCTGGATGGCATTATTCAACGCATAGGCCAACAACGCCTGCTCGCCGAGTTCGAGCGCATCTACACCTATGTGGCCCGAGGAGAGGTGGAAAAATTAGTGAACAATCATTTTTCAGGCAGCGCAAACAACACCTACAAACTCTGGCAGGTGTTGTACTTCGAGCGCTGGCTGAAAATAAATTTCCCTTAACTGGCGTCAGTCAATACTCACTACTTTAACTTTCAAGTGACTGACCTAAGCAGGACGTTGATGCAACGAATAATCAAGCTCTACCACACCGTTAAAATGCTGCGATTGAAGCAGGTTGTTTACCGTCTTTACTATCGCTTCGCTAAAGTTCGGCCTTTTTCGGCACAAGGCTTTACCCGGCGCCCCGGAATTAACCTGGCGAAGGCTCCCCATTGGTGTGCCTCGCGCTTCGGTGCCGACGAACAGTTTGAATTCATGGGCCTGACGGCACCGATTGATTGGCACGATCAGACACGCCCGAAAATTTGGCAATACAACCTGCATTATCTGGATCATCTGGCCTCTTCAGGCGAAGACCGAAGAGACTTCGACACGCGCCTGGTCAACAGTTGGATCACAAACAACGCCCCCTTTCACGGATGCGGCTGGGAACCCTATACGCTCTCTTTGCGCATCGTAAATCTGATCAAGTGGATGCAACAACAACCGAGCCTGGAACCGCACTGGCTGGACAGCCTGGCTACACAGGCCTACGCGCTGTCTGAACAGATCGAATATCACATTCTCGCTAACCATTTGTTCGTGAATGGCAAGGCACTGGTGTTTGCCGGGAGCTTTCTGAACGGCGATCGGGCAGACAGCTGGCTGTCCAAGGGTTTGAAGATCCTTGATGAGGAAATCAAGGAGCAGTTTCTGGCGGACGGTGCGCACTTCGAACTTTCACCCATGTACCACGCGTCTCTTCTTTGGGACATCTGCGACCTGCTGAACCTGGCCACTCACTCCGAGCTGCCGGAACTTAACATTCGCAAAAACCAATGGAAGCACCAGATTGAGCAAGGCCTGGTCTGGTTACGCAGCCTCCAGCACCCGGATGGTGGCATTGCGTTCTTTAATGACTCGGCATTCGGCATTGCACCCACACTGCTCGATATAGAGGCGTACGCGTTTGAATTGGGATGCCGTGCGCCCAATGACATGCCCACCGCTACGATTGCAGCTGTACACCAGGCTGAAAGTGGCTACGTGGCGATCAATTTTGGCGATCAGTGCAAGGCATTGTTGAACCTTGCGCAGGTTGCGCCTGATTACCAGCCAGGTCATACCCATGCGGACACCCTGAGCTTCGAACTCAGCCTGTTTGGACAGCGCGTGTTCGTCAACTCTGGAACGTCTCAATACGGCGAAGACGCGGAACGTCAACGGCAACGCAGCACGGCAGCGCACAACACAATAGAAGTGAACGGTGAAAACTCATCTGAAGTCTGGGCCGGATTCAGGGTCGCACGACGCGCACGCACCTGCGTGGATAAGCTGGAACACACAGTCGACACCGTACGTGTCAGTGGCAGCCATGACGGCTACCTGCGTCTACCGGGGAAAAACCTGCACGCTCGTGAGTGGGTTGCGATGGCCGGTGAATTACAGGTGATAGATTCCGTCTCCGGCAAATTCGATCAAGCTGTATCAAGGCTATTTTTACACCCTGATATCCACACCACTCAACAAGGCAACACGGTAACGATCACCCTGCCCGGCGGTCAGGTCGCTGTCGCGACACTAGAGGGCGCAACCCGGATCAATGTGGTGTCTTCCACATGGCATCCGGAATTCGGCAAGTCTGTTCCCAATCAGTGCATCGTCGCTGAAATGTCGACAGACAAACTGACCACCCGCATAACCTGGTGAGGCTTACGTGAAACTTTTGATTTTGAGCTTTTACTACCAGCCTGATCTGTCAGCCGGTTCATTCCGCACGACAGCACTGGTAGACGCACTTCTGGAGCAACTCCCTGCAGACGCCCATATTGAGTTGATCACAACCCTGCCGAATCGCTACAGCTCCTTCAGCAGTCAAGCCCCGGAACTGGAGAAGCACCCGAGGCTCACCATCCGCCGAGTGGCCCTGCCTGGCCACAAGAGCGGGATGGTCGATCAAGCAAGAGCGTTTCTGGTGTATGCCAACGCTGCACGCAAGATTGTGCGAAACCAAGACTACGATCTTGTCTATGCGACTTCTTCACGCCTGATGACCGCTACGCTGGGAGCGGTGATCGCACGCACAAAACGAACGCCACTCTACTTGGATATACGCGACATCTTTGTCGACACGATCAAGGATGTGCTGTCCAAAGAAAAAGTCTGGTTGCTTAAACCCTTATTATCGCTGGTTGAACGTTTTACCATTCACTCGGCGCAAAAGGTCAACCTGGTCTCTGAAGGTTTTCTTCCTTACTTCAAATCACGCTATCCCGACCAACGCTACTCCACCTATACGAATGGCATCGATGGCGAATTCCTGGATGCGCAACCCGTCGCTGAAGAAAAGGTGCCCAGCCCGATCCTGGACATTGTCTATGCGGGAAATATCGGTGAAGGCCAGGGGCTGCACAACATTATCCCCCAACTGGCCAAACAACTTGAAGGGAAGGTGCGATTCCGCGTGATCGGCGACGGAGGCCGGATCGAGCTGTTAAAACAAGCCATTGTCACTCACGCCTGTACTAACGTTGAACTCTTGAAACCGGTCAAGCGCGAACAATTGATCGAGGCTTATCAGTCGGCGGATGTGCTTTTCCTGCATTTGAACGACCACGACGCCTTCCGCAAAGTCTTGCCATCAAAAGTCTTTGAATACGCTGCACTGGGCAAACCGATCTGGGCGGGCATCTCTGGTTACGCAGCCAGTTTTGTCTCTGAACATATTGAAAACGCTGCCGTGTTTGCGCCGTGTGACGCCGCCGCAGGGATCCAGTCCTTCAAGACTCTCAATATTATGACGCGCCCGCGCCATGCCTTCGTCGAGCGTTTCGCGCGTGGCCGCATCATGCGCGAAATGGCGAAAGATGTTCTTTCACTCACAGGAACTCCTTGATTATGCAAATCCTCCTGACGGGAGCGAGTGGCTTTGTCGGTAGCGGGTTAATCGCGCCACTGCTTAAACGCCAGCACTCGATTACCGCTGCTGTACGCGAGCTCAAGGCCGATCTTGATACGCGCGTCAACCAGCGCCTTATCGGCGGGCTATCCGACGATCAGGATTGGCAGTTGTTGCTCGAGAGCCAAGAAACGGTGATCCACCTGGCCGCCCGGGTCCATGTCATGAGTGACGCATCCACCGATCCACTTGCCGAATACCGGCGGATCAATGTCGAAGGCACCTTAAACCTGGCCCGCCAAGCGGCGGCTGCCGGGGTTAAGCGCTTTATATTTATCAGCTCGATCAAGGTCAATGGCGAGAGCACGGCGACTGGCGTGCCGTATACGGCTGACGGTCCCACAACCCCTACCGACCCTTACGGCATCTCCAAAAAGGAAGCAGAGCAAGGCCTGCGAAAACTGGCTTCTGAAACTGGCATGGAAGTGGTGATCATTCGTCCCGTATTGGTCTACGGACCCGGCGTTCAAGCGAACTTCCTGAGCATGATGCGCTGGTTGCATAAAGGCCTGCCCTTGCCCTTTGGCGCCGTGAACAATCGACGCAGCCTGGTTGCCCTGGACAACTTGATTGATTTGATTGTGACGTGCACCGAGCACCCCGCTGCCGCCAATCAAACCTTCCTGGTCAGTGACGGGGAGGACCTCTCGACCACAGCGCTTTTGCGTCGAATGGGAACGGCTCTGAACAAGCCCGCACGCTTGCTACCTGTGCCGAGTTGGTTGCTGCAAACCGGCGCCACTGCGCTGGGTCGCCGGGCACTCGCTCAAAGGCTATGCGGCTCCCTGCAGGTCGATATTGGCAAGACCCGCGAACTGCTGGGCTGGACACCGCCGAGCAGCGTTGACCAGGCACTGAGTAAAACAGGTAAACACTTTTTGGAACGGCAAACTAAATGAATATGTGGTGGTTGTTACCGGCTGTGACGATTGTCGCACTCCTTTTAACGGGGGCCTTGCGTCATTACGCTCTGGCTCGAAGCCTGATCGACATCCCGAATGCGCGCAGCTCGCACGTCGTGCCTACGCCCAGGGGCGGTGGTGTCTCGATCGTCGTCAGCTTTCTGTTAGCGCTATTGCTGACTGCCTGCCTTGGCCTGATTACATGGCCACTCACGTACGCATTATTCGGCGCCGGGACCGGCATCGCGGTATTGGGTTTTTTGGACGACCATGGCCATATCAGCGCACGTTGGCGCCTGCTAGGGCACTTTATAGCCGCGGCATGGGCACTGTTCTGGATCGGTGGCCTGCCGCCGCTGGTGGTGGCGGGATTCGCCGTCGACTTGAGCTGGATCGGCCATATGCTGGCAGCGGTCTACCTGGTATGGCTGCTGAACTTGTATAACTTCATGGATGGAATTGATGGAATAGCCAGCGTCGAGGCTATTTGCGTATGCCTTGGCAGTGCGCTGCTCTATTGGCTAACAGGTCATGAGCTGATCGCGTTTACACCGTTATTACTGGCGTTTGCAGTGGTTGGCTTCCTGTATTGGAACTTCCCAAAAGCCCGCATCTTCATGGGCGATGCGGGCAGCGGGTTCCTCGGCATCACGCTGGGGGTGCTGTCGCTGCAAGCGGCCTGGGTCTCGCCGCAGCTACTGTGGAGCTGGCTGATCCTGCTGGGTGTGTTTATCACTGATGCGACATGGACCTTGCTGCGCCGCCTGCTCAGAGGCGACAAAGTCTATGAGGCCCACCGCAGCCACGCCTACCAGTTCGCTTCTCGCCAGTTCGGTAAACACGCACCCGTTACCCTGGTGGTAGCGGCAATCAACATTGGATGGCTGTTACCTATGGCGCTGCTCGTGGGCAACGGCACGTTGGATGGCTTTCTGGGACTGCTGGTGGCCTATCTGCCGCTGATAGCGCTGGCCGTAAAGTTCAGGGCTGGAGAGAAAGAACCGAATTGAACCAGTGCAAAGGGGCGGCGATCGCCTCCCCTTCCTTCCACTCATCAATAGTGGCCAGGATCAAACTCGAGTCTTGCGCCGCGCCCTGGCAACCCACGCCATCAGTGGGCCAATAACCATTCCGACCAATAAAGCGAGCACTACGAAAACAGAAATTGGTAACTGCGGGGCTGCCCAACTCAGAAACTGCAGAGAAACCGACTGTTGATTTTCCAGCACAAATGCCACGATGCACAGCAGCAGCACCAACACTACCAGCATTGCAATAACACGCGTCAATCTACTCATGCCCACTCCCTCACGAGTATCAAACCTCGTCTTCATCCTCATTAACTCGATCGCGCAATTCCTTGCCCGGCTTGAAGTGAGGCACAAACTTACCGTCAAGGCTGACGGATTGCCCGGTTTTCGGGTTGCGACCCACTCGCGGTGCACGGTAGTGCAGGGAGAAACTGCCAAAACCACGGATCTCAATCCGATCCCCGGTAGCCAGGCATTGGGACATCTGTTCAAGCATAGTCTTGATAGCCAGCTCTACATCCTTGGATGAAAGCAGCCCTTGATGGGTGACAATTCGTTCGATCAACTCCGACTTCGTCATATTTTTCCCTTCTTTTTCAAGCAGCTAGGAAAAGCGCTTCGAAGGTTTTAGCATGACTTGGTGAATTTGAACAGCCCACCTGCCAACTTATCTGCAGCATAAACGGATACCCGGAACACATGCTTGACCCCCTCAATTACAGATCACCAACATGGTACGAGTGACAGCGCCGGCAGGGTTCCAGCCGAACAGATAGTCACCCTCCTCGTCCTTGGCATCACTGGATCGGGTGATGACCTTGTAGCCCTGCATCTTGCACTCCCGGGCAGCGCGCTTCTCACACTTGTCCCAGTTGCTGCCAAGGCCCGAGCAATCGATCTCAATGCCGCTGACGCCGCGCTTGGCGTGGGTTTTGGCACTGGTGGCAGTGCAGCCGGCCAGCAGCACCACTGCGAATAAAACGATAAGCCTGTTCATTCAAATCCTTATTGAAACAACAACACAGCGGAGCATTTGTTAAGAACTATAGTCAGCTCTGACACTGGGCTGCACGCCTTGGTTCTAACTTGTTGATTCAACGAATTTCAGGCACAAAAAAGGGCGACCGAAGTCGCCCTTTTTCTATGGTCTGACAGAACTTAGTTCTGCTTTTCCATTTGTGCACGCAACAGGTCGCCCAGAGTGGTCGGACCCGAAGCGATGTCAGAGGTAGCTGGCTTGTCGCGCAGGCTCTGGATTGCTTCTTTCTCTTCGATCTCGTCCTTGGACTTGATGGAGAGTTGGATCACGCGGCTCTTGCGGTCAACGCTGATGATCTTGGCTTCTACTTCCTGGCCTTCTTTCAGAACGTTGCGCGCGTCTTCAACGCGGTCACGGCTGATTTCGGAGGCTTTCAGAGTCGCTTCGATATCGTCGGCCAGAACGATGATGGCGCCTTTGGCGTCAACTTCTTTCACAGTGCCTTTAACGATTGCGCCTTTGTCGTTCTCTTGAACGTACTCGGAGAACGGATCGCTTTCCAGTTGCTTGATACCCAGGGAGATGCGCTCGCGCTCTGGGTCAACCGACAGGATAACGGTGTCCAGCTCGTCGCCCTTCTTGAAACGACGAACAGCTTCTTCGCCCACTTCGTTCCAGGAGATGTCGGACAGGTGAACCAGGCCGTCGATGCCGCCGTCCAGACCAATGAAGATACCGAAATCGGTGATCGACTTGATGGTGCCGGAGATTTTATCGCCCTTGTTGAACTGGCCAGAGAAATCTTCCCATGGGTTAGATTTGCACTGCTTGATGCCCAGGGAGATACGACGACGCTCTTCGTCGATGTCCAGAACCATAACTTCCACTTCGTCGCCGACTTGTACGACTTTCGAAGGGTGGATGTTCTTGTTGGTCCAGTCCATTTCGGAAACGTGTACCAGGCCTTCCACGCCCTCTTCCAGCTCTGCGAAGCAGCCGTAGTCGGTCAGGTTGGTAACGCGCGCGGTTACGCGAGTGCTTTCTGGGTAACGAGCTTTGATAGCAACCCATGGATCTTCGCCCAGCTGCTTCAAGCCCAGGGAAACGCGGTTACGCTCACGATCGTACTTCAGAACCTTGACATCGATCTCGTCGCCAACGTTGACGATTTCGGAAGGATGCTTGATACGCTTCCAAGCCATGTCGGTAATGTGCAGCAGGCCATCGACGCCACCCAGATCGACGAATGCGCCGTAATCGGTGAGGTTCTTGACGATACCTTTGACTTGTTGGCCTTCCTGCAGCGATTCCAGCAGAGCTTCACGCTCGGCGGAGTTCTCTGCTTCCAGGACGCTGCGACGGGAAACGACAACGTTGTTGCGCTTCTGGTCGAGTTTGATGACCTTGAATTCGAGTTCTTTGCCTTCCAGGTGCGTGGTGTCGCGCACAGGACGAACGTCGACCAAAGAACCTGGCAGGAACGCACGGATGCCGTTAACGTCGACAGTGAAGCCGCCTTTAACCTTACCGTTGATAACGCCCTTGACCACTTCTTCAGCTGCGAAGGCTGCTTCGAGAACAATCCAGCATTCAGCGCGCTTGGCTTTTTCACGGGACAGCTTGGTTTCACCGAAACCGTCTTCAACCGAGTCCAGAGCAACGTGAACTTCGTCACCGACATTGATAGTCAGATCGCCAGCATCGTTGTAGAACTGTTCCAGCGGGATCAGAGCTTCAGACTTCAGACCAGCGTGAACGGTTACCCAGCGAGCTTGGTAATCGATATCAACGATAACACCGGTGATGATGGAGCCTGCCTGAAGGTTCAGGGTTTTTAGGCTTTCTTCAAAGAGTTCCGCAAAGCTTTCGCTCATTTTAATTCCTGTTGATAAGGGCGAAGAATACGCCCATCTCCACACCCCAGACGGTGTGGGTCAGTTTCAGTTAAAAGAAGCCACCGCAGGACTATGACTGGTCCCCTGCGGCCTTCTTGATCACCCGGCGATATCGCGAATGGCGATTTCACTCAAGATGCGTTCCAGCACCTGCTCGATGGACAACTCCGTGGAATCCAGCTGTATGGCGTCAGCCGCCGGCTTTAGCGGGGCTACCGCACGCTGGGTATCACGCTCATCGCGTGCACGGATCTCATCTAGCAGACTCGACAGACTAACACCATCGACTTTGCCCTTCAACTGCAAGTAACGGCGGCGAGCACGCTCCTCGGCGCTGGCGGTCAGGAAAACCTTCAGCGGCGCCTCGGGAAACACCACGGTACCCATGTCACGGCCATCAGCGACCAGGCCCGGCGGCTCCTGAAACGCCCGCTGGCGCTGCAGCAATGCGTCACGCACGGCCGGCAGAGCGGCAACCTGGGAGGCCCAGGAGCCGACTTGTTCGTTGCGCAGGTCATCGGTCACGTCATCACCCTCAAGGATGATGCGCTGCGGATGACCTTCCGTCGCGCCGACGAACTGCACATCAAGGTGCGCCGCCAGCAGCTTCAGGGATTCTTCGTTGGTCAGGTCGACGCCATGGTTGCGTGCGGCAAAGGCCAGCAGGCGGTAAAGCGCGCCGGAATCCAGCAGGCACCAGCCCAGGCGCTTGGCCAGAATGCCGGCGATCGTGCCTTTGCCCGAGCCGCTTGGCCCGTCGATGGTAATCACCGGTGCTTTGATATTCACAATTGAGCCTCTTGGGCAACACGGATGCCGACGTGGGCACACAGTGTAAGAAAATTCGGAAAAGACGTAGCAACATTGGCGCAGTCACGGATACGAATCGGCGCGGCCGCCCGTAGGGAGGCCACGCTGAACGCCATGGCGATGCGGTGATCACCATGGGATTGCACTTCGCCACCGCCCATTGGGCCACCGTCAATGATAATCCCATCAGGTGTCGGTTCACACTTCACGCCAAGGGCCAACAGACCATCGGCCATGACCTGGATGCGGTCGGACTCCTTGACCCGCAGTTCTTCGGCGCCACGCAGCACGGTGCGCCCTTTGGCGCAGGCCGCCGCCACGAACAACACCGGGAACTCGTCGATCGCCAGCGGCACCAGGGCCTCGGGAATCTCGATGCCTTTTAACTCAGCGGCGCGCACGCGCAGGTCGGCAACTGGCTCACCGCCCACTTCACGCGGGTTTTCCAGGGTGATATCCGCGCCCATCAGCCGCAGGATATCGATCACGCCAGTGCGCGTCGGGTTGACGCCAACGTGCTCCAGCAGCAACTCGGAGCCTTCAGCAATCGAAGCCGCCACCAGAAAGAACGCCGAAGAGGAAATATCCCCCGGCACTTCTATATGTGTAGCCTTCAATGCATGGCCCGGCTCGACAGACGCCGTAGCCCCCGCCACGGCAACCGGATAACCAAACCCACGCAACATCCGCTCGGTATGATCACGGGTCGGCGCAGGCTCGGTCACCGAGGTCTTGCCCTCGGCATACAACCCGGCCAGCAACAGGCAGGACTTCACCTGCGCACTGGCCATCGGCATCGAATAGTCCAGGCCTTTGAGCGCCTGGCCACCGCGAATTGTCAGCGGCGGACGCCCATCCGGCCCGGTCTCGATCACTGCGCCCATTTCCCGCAGTGGCTTGGCCACGCGGTTCATCGGGCGTTTGGACAGCGATGCATCACCGGTCAACACACTGTCAAAGCGCTGCGCCGCGAGCAACCCGGACAGCAAACGCATCGACGTACCAGAGTTACCCAGGTAGATCGGCCCCGGCGCCGGCTGCAAACCGTGCAACCCCACACCATGGATCGTCACGCGCCCGTGGTGCGGCCCTTCAATCACAACGCCCATGTCACGAAACGCCTGCAGGGTTGCCAGGGCATCTTCGCCTTCGAGGAAACCTTCGACTTCGGTCACGCCGTCGGCCAATGAGCCCAGCATGATCGAGCGATGGGAGATCGACTTGTCGCCCGGCACCCGGATCTGCCCGCTCAAGCGGCCGCCCGGTTTGGCGAGAAAGGTCTGCTCATCGGCGTTCACAGCGGTTTCCATGTAGGCCCGGCGCGCCAGGATCTTGCTGAAATGCTCACGCGCCACCCGCGCACGGGTAAACACGCCCAATAATTGATGGCCATCACCCGCATCAACCGCATCGCGCAAGGCGTCGAGGTCACTGCGGAAGGTGTCCAGGGTGCGCAACACAGCTTCACGATTGGCGAGGAAGATGTCGTGCCACATCACCGGGTCACTGCCGGCAATCCGCGTGAAATCGCGAAAACCACCGGCGGCGTAACGGAAAATCTCAAGGTTTTCGTTGCGCTTGGCCAGAGAATCCACCAAGCCAAAGGCCAGCAAGTGCGGCAAATGGCTGGTCGCCGCCAACACTTCGTCGTGGCGCTCGACCTGCATATGCTCGACATCCGCGCCCAACTCGCGCCACAGACGATCCACCACCGCCAAGGCCGCCGGATCGGTCTGCTCAAGCGGGGTCAGAATCACCTTATGGCGACGGAACAACTGCGCATTGGACGCCTCGACGCCGCTCTGCTCGGAACCGGCAATCGGATGGCCCGGCACAAAACGCGCCGGCATGCCGCCAAAGGCGAGTTTGGCGGCGCGCACCACATTGCCCTTGGCACTGCCGACGTCCGTGAGGATCGCCTGGCCAAGGTCCATATCCGCCAGCAAGGCCAGCAACTTCTCCATCGCCAGAATCGGCACGGCGAGCTGGATCACATCCGCGCCCTGGCACGCCAGCGCCAGGTCTGCCTCACAGCGGTCCACCACGCCCAGCTCCACCGCCAGCTTGCGCGATTGCGGGTCCAGGTCCACACCGACCACCTCGCCACACAGCCCGCTTTCACGCAGGCCCTTGGCGAAGGAGCCACCGATCAACCCCAGGCCGACCACCACCAGGCGACCGATCATAGGCACAGCAGGTTGCAATGCAGTGACATCAACCACGAGCCAGAACCTTGGCCAACGCCTCCAGGAAGCGACTGTTTTCGGCCGGCAAGCCAATGGTGATACGCAGGTGGTTCGGCATGCCGTAGTTGGCCACCGGGCGCACGATCACGCCTTCGCGCAGCAGGCCCTGGAACACCGGCGCGGCGACTTGGCCGAGGTCCACACAAATGAAGTTGCCCTTGGAAGGAATCCAGCCCAGGCCCAGCTCACGGAAACCTTCCTGCAGCTGCAGCATGCCGCTTTCGTTGATGCGACGGCCTTCTTCGAGGTACTCGGCATCCTTGACCGCCGCACACGCCGCCGCCAACGCCAGGCTGTTGACGTTGAACGGCTGGCGCACACGGTTGAGCACATCGGCAACCACCGCGGTGGACAAGCCGTAACCCACGCGCAGCGATGCCAGGCCGTAGGCCTTGGAGAAGGTGCGCGACACCAGCAGGTTCGGGTAAGCCGCCAGGAAGTCCAGGCCGTCCGGCAGGTCGCTGCCTTCGGCGTACTCGATGTAGGCTTCGTCCAGCACCACCAGCACGTGCTCGGGCACGTCCTGCAGGAAGTCGTTCAGCGCCTGGGCGTCGAACCAGGTGCCGGTCGGGTTGTTCGGGTTGGCGATAAACACCACGCGGGTTTGCGCGTCGATGGCCGCCAGCATGGCCGGCAAGTCATGGCCCCAGTCCTTGGCAGGAATGACGCGGGCGTCAGCCCCCACAGCCTGGGTCACGATCGGGTAGACGGCGAACGCGTGCTCGCTGAACACCGCATTCAGGCCTGGCGCCAGGTACGCACGGCCGACCAGCTCAAGAATGTCGTTGGAACCGTTGCCCAGGGTTACCTGGTTCGGTTCGACGCGGCAGTTCTCGGCCAGCAGCGACTTGAGGGCGAAGCCATTACCGTCCGGGTAGCGGGTCAGCTCAGTCAGTTCCTCACGAATCGCCGCCAATACTTTTGGGCTTGGGCCCAGCGGGTTTTCGTTACTGGCCAGCTTTACGATCTTCGACGGGTCCAGGTTCAACTCACGCGCCAGCTCGTCCACAGGCTTGCCTGGAACGTAAGGCGACAGTTGTTGCACGCCCGGCTGAGCCAGGGCGAGGAAGTTGCCACTCATGTTAAAGCCTCACAAAACCGCTTTCGGGTAAGAGCCCAGCACCTTGAGTGCCACGGCTTCCTGACTGATTTTCTCCAGCACCCCTTTGACCAGCGGGTCGCGGTGGTGGCCGATGAAGTCGATAAAGAACACATAAGTCCATTTACCGCTGCGCGAAGGGCGAGTTTCGATTCGCGTCAGGTCAATCCCGTTATCGTGGAACGGCACCAGCAGCTCATGCAGCGCGCCGGGCTTGTTGCTCATGGAGACGATGATCGAGGTTTTGTCGTCGCCGGTCGGCGGCACTTCCTGGCTGCCGATCATCAAGAAGCGCGTGGAGTTATCCGGGCGGTCTTCGATTTTTTCGGCCAGGCGCGTCAGGCCATACAGGCCCGCAGCCATGTCACCGGCGATGGCCGCCGAATTCCACTCACCCTTGACCCGCTTGGCCGCTTCGGCGTTGCTGGACACCGCCACGCGCTCGACATTCGGGTAATGCGCGTCCAGCCACTTGCGGCACTGGGCCAGCGATTGGGCGTGGGAGTAGATACGGCTGATGCTGTCGGTCTTGGTGTTCTCGCCCACCAGCAGGTGGTGGTGGATACGCAGTTCGACTTCACCGCAGATCACCATGTCGTGCTCAAGGAAGCTGTCCAGCGTGTGGTTGACCGCGCCTTCGGTGGAGTTTTCCACCGGCACCACGCCAAAATTCACCGCACCGGCCGCCACTTCGCGGAACACTTCATCGATGGCCGCCATCGGTTTGCTGATCACCGCGTGGCCAAAATGCTTCATGGCCGCTGCCTGGGTGAAGGTGCCTTCCGGGCCGAGGTACGCCACCTTAAGTGGCTGCTCCAGCGCCAGGCACGACGACATGATTTCACGGAACAACCGCGCCATCTCTTCGTTGCCCAACGGGCCTTTGTTGCGCTCCATCACGCGCTTGAGCACCTGGGCTTCGCGCTCAGGCCGGTAGAACACCGGCACTTCGCCTTCAGCCAGGGACGCCATTTTCACGCGGGCGACTTCCTGTGCGCAGCGCGCACGCTCACTGATCAGCTCCAGGACTTTCTCGTCCAGGCTGTCAATACGTACACGCAGGGCCTTGAGTTCTTGCTCAGACATTAGCCGTGTTCCTTTTCGAACTCTGCCATGTAGGCAACCAGCGCGTTGATCGCGTGGATGTCGACAGCGTTGTAGATGGAGGCGCGCATGCCACCGACCGAACGGTGGCCCTTGAGGTTCAGCAGGCCACGTGCGTCGGCACCGGCCAGGAATGGCTTGTCCAGGCGGTCATCGGCCAGGCGGAACGGCACGTTCATCCACGAGCGGTCGGTGAGGTTGATCGGGTTGCTGTACAGGCCGCTGGCGTCGATGAAGTCGTACAGGGTGCGCTTCTTCTCTTCGTTGAGCTTGCCCATGGCGGCAACACCGCCCTGCTCTTTCAGCCATTCAAACACCAGGCCCGACAGGTACCAGGCGAACGCCGGCGGCGTGTTGTACATCGAGCCATTATCGGCCGCGACCTTGTAGTTGAGCATGGTCGGGCACAGCGAACGCGCGCGACCCAGCAGGTCTTCGCGGACGATGTTGACCAGGATGCCGCTCGGACCGATGTTCTTCTGCGCACCGGCGTAGATCATGCCGTATTTGGACACATCGATCGGACGCGAGAGGATGTCCGAAGACATGTCGCACACCAACGGCACGTCACCCACTTCCGGCACCCAGTCAAACTCCAGGCCGCCGATGGTTTCGTTGGCGACGTAGTGCACGTAGGCCGCGTCTTTCGACAGCTTCCACTCGTTCTGACCGGGAATGGCGAAGTAATCGTACGGCTTGGCGGTGCCCGCCACGTTGACGTGACCGTAGCGCGAGGCCTCTTCAATCGCCTTCTGACCCCAAATACCCGTGTCGATATAGTCGGCAGTGCCGTCTTCCGGCAGCAGGTTCAATGGGATCTGCGCGAACTGCTGGCTCGCGCCACCTTGCAGGAACAGCACTTTGTAGTTGGAAGGGATGTCCAGCAAGTCGCGCAGATCCTGCTCGGCCTTGGTGGCGATGGACACAAACTCATCGCTGCGATGGCTCATTTCCATCACGGAGAGGCCTTTTCCATGCCAGTCGAGGAGTTCACCCTGCGCACGCTGCAGGACTGCTTCAGGAAGCGCCGCGGGACCGGCACAGAAGTTATAGGCTCTCTTGCTCACATCCAATCTCACTCTGATCTGGTTGGGGCTGCAATCATGTTCGGCAACGGCCTTGCGCTGGCGCGAGCCCTTGTGGGAGCTGGCTTGCCTGCGATACAGGCACCTCGGTAGTTGCAGTGATACCGCGGTGATGCTATCGCAGGCAAGCCAGCTCCCACAGGGATCGAAGCCAGACCAAGGACATGTGTTTCAAAGGGGACACAAACAACAAGGGGGCGAATCTTCATCCGCCCCCTGTGTGTCCGCTTATTCCTGCGGTTCTTCTTCGTCTGCGGCAGCATCGAGGGTTGGCTCGTCGACGTTGTCATCGCCGGTTGCGATCACCTCGCCATCGAATACCGCACCGTCTTCGCCTTCCAGCTCTTCGCCTTCGACTTCCGATGGCTCCTGAACGCGCTCCAGGCCTACCAGCGTTTCGTCGCTGGCCAGCTTGATCAGCGTCACGCCCTGGGTGTTACGGCCCAGGCTCGACACTTCAGCCACACGGGTACGCACCAGAGTGCCCTGGTCAGAAATCAGCATGATCTCCTCACCATCAAGCACCTGCACCGCGCCAACCAGACGGCCGTTGCGGTCGTTGCTGACCATGGCGATTACGCCCTGGCCGCCACGCTTGTACTCCGGGAACTCGCTGATGGCGGTCCGCTTGCCATAACCACGCGCCGAAGCGGTGAGGATCTGGCTGCCTTCTTCCGGGATCAGCATCGAAATCAGCTTCTGCCCTTCCGGCAGACGCATACCGCGCACACCGCGAGCGGTACGGCCCATGGCGCGAACGTCGGATTCCTTGAAGCGTGTCACTTTGCCGCCATCGGAGAACAGCATGACTTCACGCTCGCCATCGGTGATGGCCGCAGAGATCAATACGTCGCCTTCGTCCAGCTCCAGGGCGATCAGGCCCACGCTGCGCTGGCGGCTGAAGGATTCCAGCGGAGTCTTCTTCACGGTGCCTTTGGCGGTGGCCATGAAGATGAAGTGACCTTCGGTGTATTCCTCAACCGGCAGCATGGTGGTGATGTATTCATCACTGTCCAGCGGCAGCAGGTTGACCAACGGACGACCACGGGCAGCGCGGGAGGCTTCCGGAATCTCGTAGGTCTTGAGCCAGTACACCTTGCCTTTGCTGGAGAACAGCAACAGCGTGGTGTGGCTGTTGGCAACCAGCAGGTGAGCGATGTAGTCCTCATCCTTCACGCCGGTAGCCGATTTACCTTTACCGCCACGACGCTGAGCCTGGTACGCAGCCAAGGGCTGGGTCTTGGCGTAGCCACCGTGGGAAATGGTCACCACACGTTCTTCTTCCGGGATCATGTCACCCAGGGTCAGGTCGAGGCGCGCATCGAGGATTTCGGTGCGGCGCACGTCGCCGTATTCGGCACGGATCACTTCCAGTTCTTCGCGGATCACTTCCATCAGGCGCACAGCGCTGTTGAGGATGCGGATCAGCTCGCCGATCTGGTTGAGAATCTCCTGGTACTCGGCCAGCAGTTTCTCGTGCTCCAAGCCGGTCAGACGGTGCAAACGCAGTTCCAGAATGGCCTGGGCCTGTTCCGGCGACAGGAAGTACTTGCCGTCGCGCAGGCCGTATTGCGGGTCCAGGGTTTCCGGACGGCACGAATCGGCACCGGCACGTTCAACCATCGCCACGACGGCGCTGGATTCCCACGGCATCTTGATCAGCGCTTCCTTGGCTTCCGACGGCGTCGGCGAAGCCTTGATCAGCGCGATCACCGGGTCGATGTTCGACAGCGCTACCGCCTGGCCTTCCAGGATGTGGCCGCGCTCGCGGGCCTTGCGCAGTTCGAACACGGTGCGGCGGGTGACCACTTCGCGGCGGTGACGCACGAAGGCTTCGAGCAGGTCCTTGAGGTTCAGGATGCGCGGGCGGCCGTCGATCAAGGCCACTACGTTGATACCAAACACGCTTTGCAGCTGGGTCTGGGCGTAGAGGTTGTTGAGGATCACCTCAGGCACTTCGCCACGACGCAGCTCGATCACCACGCGCATACCGTCTTTGTCAGACTCGTCGCGCAGTTCGGTGATGCCTTCGAGCTTCTTCTCTTTAACCAGCTCGGCGATCTTCTCGATCAAACGCGCCTTGTTCAGCTGGTACGGGAGTTCGGTAATGACGATCTGCTGGCGGCCACCGACCTTGTCGATGTCTTCGATCATCGAGCGGGCGCGCATATAAATGCGGCCACGGCCGGTACGATAGGCTTCGATGATGCCGGCACGGCCATTGATGATCGCGGCAGTCGGGAAGTCCGGACCGGGGATGTATTGCATCAGCTCATCGACGGTCAGCTCAGGGTTGTCGATGAGGGCCAGGCAACCGTCGATGACTTCACCGAGGTTGTGCGGCGGGATGTTGGTGGCCATGCCCACGGCAATACCGCTGGAACCGTTGACCAGCAGGTTGGGAATACGGGTTGGCATGACGGCCGGGATCATTTCGGTGCCGTCGTAGTTCGGCACCCAGTCCACGGTTTCTTTATGCAGGTCAGCCAGCAGCTCGTGCGCCAGCTTGGTCATGCGTACTTCGGTGTATCGCATGGCCGCAGCGTTGTCGCCGTCGACCGAACCGAAGTTGCCCTGGCCGTCTACCAGCAGGTAGCGCAGGGAAAACGGCTGGGCCATCCGAACGATGGTGTCGTACACCGCAGTGTCGCCGTGAGGGTGATACTTACCGATCACGTCACCGACAACACGGGCAGATTTCTTGTACGGCTTGTTCCAGTCGTTACCCAGCTCGCTCATCGCGAACAGCACACGCCGGTGCACGGGCTTCAAGCCATCGCGCGCATCAGGCAGTGCCCGACCGACAATTACGCTCATTGCGTAGTCGAGGTAGGACTGTTTCAGCTCGTCTTCGATATTGACCGGGAGGATTTCTTTGGCCAGTTCGCCCATGAGAAGCCTGATTCCTTTTTCGGGTGAAACCTCGTCACATCCATATGGGACGAACGAAGCTCGCCGTTGCTGGCAGAGTGCCTGACAACGACTTACGACAAATCAACGAGTTATGACACGGATCTGCACGTTATGGGCAACCCCTCGGGGCGGCCCTGGAAACCGCCGGATGTTATCACAATCGCCGCCACGCACCTATCCCCCTGATGCGCATGGAGGCTAGTAATTTGACGGATGACAGGCTTGAGGGGGACGAGAGAGGCTCAGAGCGGGGTGGGTGCTGTTTTTTGAGGCTGGATCCAAGGGTTTTATTGACTTACAGGGCCAATCGCGGGCAAGCCCGCTCCCACATGTTGGCCTGCGAGCACCGTAAGTGTGGGAGCTGGCTTGCCTGCGATAGCGATCCAACAGCCACCAAAGCCCTCAATGCAGGCGCTTACGGCACATCAACTTGGCCAGCTTGGCGGTATCAGGCCGTTCGACGATGCCTTTTTCGGTCACGATCACATCAATCAGGTCCGCCGGCGTCACATCGAAGACCGGATTAAACGCCGCAACCTCCAACCGCTGACCGTTAACCTCAAGCAACTCCGCCGCATCACGCTCTTCCAGGCTGACATCATCACCGGTGGCCATCATCAAATCGAGCGTTGAACTGGGCGCCACCACCATAAAACGCACGCCGTGGTGCATGGCACACACCGCCAATTGATAAGTGCCGATCGGGCCGACCACATCACCATTGGCCGCAATGCAGTCGGCGCCGACCACGACCCAGGTCACGCCCTTGGTCTTGAGGATATGCGCACCGGCCGAGTCGGCATTGACCGTGGCCGGGATACCCTCGCCCGCCAACTCCCAGGCCGTCAGCCGCGAACCTTGCAGCCACGGGCGGGTTTCGTTGACATAGACATGTTCGACCAAACCCTCGAGGAACGCTGCGCGGATTACCCCAAGGGCCGTGCCCACGCCGCCAGTGGCCAGGGCGCCCGCATTGCCATGGGTGAGGATCGCCTGGGCGTTGCCCTGGTGCTTGCGAATCCGTTCGAGGCCTAATTGGGCCATGACCAGGTTGGCTTCGCGGTCGCTTTCATGGATCGCAATGGCTTCGGCTTCCAGCACCGCCAGCGGGTCGGCGTGTTTTTTGACCCGATCCAGGCGGTCACGCATACGCTTCAAGGCCCAGAACAGGTTAGCGGCGGTCGGACGGCTATCGGCCAGCAATGCGTAGTCTTCTTCCCATGCCGCCTGCCAGTCACCGCCCTCGGCGATCCGCTCGCGGGCGGCCAGCACCAGGCCGTAGGCAGCACTGATGCCGATAGCCGGCGCGCCACGCACAGTCATGCTGCGAATGGCTTGGGCGACTTCAGCCGCCGAAGTGCAGGCCACCCAGGTTTCCCGCGAGGGCAAAGCACGCTGATCGAGCAGGTGCAGTGCGCCATCACGCCAATCGATGGCCTTCACTTTCTCTGCAGCTAACAGTCGGTCGCGCATCCCTTACCCCGCACTCATGAACAAAAGCCGCCGATTATAGCGATCCGCCAGCCAGGACGCTCGGGTATACTTCGCCCTTCTTTTATAGCTGCCTGGGAAGAAGCCTGCGATGACCTCCACTGCCGCCCCGCTCGACTTATTGCTGCTGCCAACCTGGCTGGTACCTGTCGAACCCGCTGGCGTGGTGCTCAAGGAGCACGGCCTGGGCATCCGTGACGGGCGCATTGCGTTTATCGGGCCACGGGCGGCGGCCTTGAAGCTGACAGCCAGCGAAGTGCGCGAGCTGCCGGGCATGCTGCTCAGCCCCGGTTTGATCAACGCCCACGGCCACGCGGCGATGAGCCTGTTTCGCGGCCTGGCCGACGATCTGCCGCTGATGACCTGGCTGGAAAAACACATCTGGCCCGCCGAAGCCAAATGGGTCGATGAAGCTTTCGTGCGCGACGGCACCGACCTGGCCATCGCCGAACAGCTCAAGGGCGGCATCACCTGCTTCTCGGACATGTACTTCTACCCCAAGGTCGCCAGCGACTGCGTACATAACAGCGGCATGCGCGCGCAGATCGCGCTGCCGATCCTCGACTTCCCGATCCCAGGCGCCAGCAGCGCTGATGAGGCGATTCGCCAGGGCGTGGAGCTGTTCGGCGACCTCAAGCACCACCCGCGTATCAAGATCACCTTCGGCCCTCACGCGCCTTACACCGTGAGCGATGAGAACCTGGAAAAAGTCCGCGTGATCGCCGAAGAACTGGACGCCGCCATCCATATGCATGTGCACGAAACCGCCTTCGAAGTGCAACAAGCCGTGGACAAGACCGGCGAACGCCCACTGGCGCGCCTGGGCCGTCTGGGCCTGCTCGGCCCACGCTTCCAGGCCGTTCATATGACCCAAATCAGCGAGGACGACCTGGCTTTGCTGGTAGAAAGCAACACCAGCGTCATCCATTGCCCGGAATCGAACCTGAAACTGGCCAGCGGTTTTTGCCCGGTAGAGCGTCTGTGGCAGGCTGGCGTGAACGTGGCCATCGGCACCGACGGCGCGGCCAGCAACAATGACCTCGACCTGTTGGGCGAAACCCGCACGGCGGCGATGCTGGCCAAGGCCGTCGCCGGCTCGGCCACTGCCCTGGACGCCCATCGCGCCCTGCGCATGGCTACGCTCAATGGGGCGCGTGCCATGGGCCTGGACAGCGAGATTGGCTCGCTCGAAGTCGGCAAGGCGGCAGATATCGTCGCATTCGATCTTTCGGGGCTGGCGCAACAACCGATCTACGACCCGGTCTCAACGCTTATATATGCCACCGGACGCGAGTGTGTGAAACACCTTTGGGTCGCCGGCAAGCAGTTGCTCGACGACCGGCGATTGACCCGCATGGATGAACAGCAGTTGACCGCCACGGCCATCGCCTGGGGCCAACGGATCAGCGGGCACAGCGAATAACGAAGGTCTTGAACCGCGCCGTTCAGGACTGAATAACCGATTTATCAGATTTAGAGGATTCACCATGAGCAACGTCGACCACGCCGAAATCGCCAAGTTTGAAGCCCTGGCCCACCGCTGGTGGGACCGCGAAAGCGAGTTCAAACCGCTGCACGACATCAACCCGCTGCGCGTCAACTGGATTGACGAGCGCGTCAACCTGGCCGGCAAGAAGGTGCTGGACGTCGGTTGCGGCGGCGGCATCCTCAGCGAAGCCATGGCCCAGCGCGGCGCCACCGTGATGGGCATCGACATGGGCGAAGCGCCGCTGGCCGTGGCCCAACTGCACCAGCTGGAATCCGGCGTGAGCGTCGAATACCGCCAGATCACCGCCGAAGCCCTGGCCGAAGAGATGCCCGAGCAGTTCGACGTGGTTACTTGCCTGGAGATGCTCGAGCACGTGCCAGACCCGTCCTCGGTGATCCGCGCCTGCTTCCGTATGGTCAAGCCGGGCGGCCAGGTGTTCTTCTCCACCATCAACCGCAACCCCAAGGCCTACCTGTTCGCGATCATCGGCGCCGAATACATCATGAAGCTGCTGCCGCGTGGCACCCACGACTTCAAGAAATTCATCCGCCCGAGCGAGCTGGGCGCCTGGAGCCGTCAGGCCGGGCTGACCGTCAAGGACATCATCGGCCTGACCTACAACCCGCTGACCAAGCACTACAAGCTGGCGAGCGACGTGGACGTCAACTACATGATCCAGACCCTGCGCGAGGAGTAAGCCTGTGAAGTTGCGAGCAGTTCTCTTCGACATGGACGGCACCTTGCTGGACACCGCGCCGGACTTTATCGCGATCTGCCAGGCCATGCGCACCGACCGAGGCCTGGAGCCGATCAACCCCCAGCACATCCGCGATGAAATTTCCGGCGGGGCACGGGCGATGGTCGCCGTGACCTTCTCGATGGACCCCGAATCCCCTGGCTTTGAAGCGTTGCGCCTCGAGTTCCTGGAGCGCTATCTCAAGGGCTGCGCAATCCACAGCAAACTGTTCGACGGCATGGCCGAGTTACTGGAAGACATCGAGAAATCCAAACTGGTCTGGGGCGTGGTCACCAACAAACCGTTGCGCTTTGCCGAACCGATCATGCAGCAACTGGGCCTGGCCGAGCGTTCGGCACTGCTGATCTGCCCGGACCACGTGAAGAACAGCAAGCCCGACCCCGAGCCGCTGATCCTGGCGTGCAAGATGCTCGACCTGGACCCGGCCAGCGTGCTGTTCGTGGGCGATGACCTGCGCGATATCGAGTCTGGCCGCGACGCCGGCACCCGCACTGCGGCGGTCACTTTCGGCTACATCCACCCGGACGACAACCCACGCAACTGGGGCGCCGACGTGGTAGTGGACCACCCGCTGGAGCTGCGCAAGGTGCTGGATAACGCACTGTGCAGTTGCTGATTGTTCGAGATACCCACTAGCACTGAGATCACTGTGGGAGCTGGCTTGCCTGCGATAGCGGCCTGCCAGCTAGCACTTGCGGTGACTGATACTCCGCCATCGCAGGCAAGCCAGCTCCCACGTGAAATGGATTCCACTTCAAGGCCTGTATCAGCTTGAATTCTGTCGAGGTTTTTTATGTTTGATTACTCCGCACGTCCAGAACTGCTCAAAGACCGGGTGATCCTGGTGACCGGTGCCGGTCGCGGGATCGGCGCGGCGGCGGCAAAAACCTATGCCGCCCATGGCGCCACCGTGTTGCTACTGGGCAAGACCGAAGCCAACCTGGCCCAGGTGTATGACGAGATCGAAGCGGCCGGCCAGCCGCAGCCGGTGGTGATCCCGTTCAACCTGGAAACCGCCCTGCCCCATCAATACGATGAGCTGGCAGCAATGATCGAGAAAGAATTCGGTCGCCTCGACGGCCTGCTGCACAACGCCTCGATCATTGGCCCACGCACGCCGATCGAGCAGCTTTCCGGTGAGAACTTCATGCGCGTGATGCACGTAAACGTCAACGCGATGTTCATGCTGACCAGCACATTATTGCCACTGCTCAAGCTGTCCCAGGATGCGTCGGTGGTGTTCACCTCCAGCAGCGTCGGGCGCAAGGGCCGGGCGTACTGGGGCGCTTATGGGGTGTCGAAGTTTGCGACCGAAGGCTTGATGCAAACCCTGGCAGACGAGCTGGAAGATGTGGCATCGGTACGCTCCAACAGCATCAACCCGGGCGGCACACGCACCAGCATGCGCGCCCAGGCGTATCCGGGGGAAAACCCGATGGAAAGGCCGGCACCGGAAGACATCATGCCGGTGTACCTGTACCTGATGGGGCCGGACAGTGCCGGGATCAATGGGCAGGCGTTTGATGCGCAGTAAGCACTGACACTGTTCACCTGAAACAACAGGGAACCCAATGTGGAACTGGGTTCATGTGGGAGCTGGCTTGTGTGGGAGCTGGCTTGTGTGGGAGCTGGCTTGTGTGGGAGCTGGCTTGTGTGGGAGCTGGCTTGTGTGGGAGCTGGCTTGCCTGCGATGCGGGCAACTCGGTCTATCTGTTAAACCGAGTTGATGCCATCGCAGGCAAGCCAGCTCCCACATTTGCTTAGCGGTGACCGTTAGTTCTTCACCACTTCCTCAAGGGTAAAACGCCCCAGCGGGTTTTGCAGGAAGTTGCTCACGTTCTTGCGTGAGATGTTGATGTACGGGCTGTAGTACAGGTCAATCCAGTTCACATCCTGCTTCGCCAGCTTCTGCAACTCCACATACATCTGCTCCCGCTTGACCGGGTCGGCCTCGATCCGCGCCTGCGCTACCAACTCTTTAACCTTATCGTTCTTGTAGCGGGTCATGTAGTTCTGGTTGGTGTCATGGCCGAGCACGAAGGTGGTCTTCTGGTCCGGGTCGAGGATGTCGTTGGTCCAGTACATCACCGAAATATCGTACTCACCGTCCACCAGCATCTGCCAGCTTTGGGTCGGGTCGACCTTTTGCAGGTTGGCGGTCACGCCGACCTTGGCCAACTGGTCCTTGATGATCACCGCAATCTGCTCGTCAGCTTCGTTGCCGGCGTTGACCACGTAGTTGAGTTTCAAGTCCTTGGCACCAGCCTCTTCCAGCAGTTTCTTGGCGGCGGCTGGGTCATACGGGCGTTGCAGGTTGTTGGCGTAGTGGTACAACGAGCCTTTGGGGATGTAGGAATAGGCCACGGTGCCTTGGCCGTACGTGGCGCTCTTGACCAGCGACTGCTTGTCGATGGCCATGTCCAGCGCCTCGCGCACCTGCGGCTTGGCCAGCAGGCCGTGGGCGTGGTTGATCAGCAGGTGATCTTCGCGGGTCGACGGGTCGGCGTGGATCACCACGCTTTTGTCTTTCTTCAGCTCTTCCACGCGGGAGAACGGCACGAAGATCGCCGTGTCCAGCTCGTTGTTCTGCACCATGCGCATGCGCGTGTTGTCGTCGGTGACCGAGACCCACTCCACGCCATCCAGGCTCACGTTCCTGGCCTGCCAGAAGTTCGGGTTCTTTTTGAGGATCACGCGGTCGCCCTTGCGCCACTCCTCCACGGTAAACGCGCCGGAGGTCACCGGGTTTTCCGAGTAGGCGTCTTCGCCCATCGTGGTCATGGCTTTTTGCGACAGGATCGATACCGTCGGCGAGGCCAGTTGCGAGAGGAAGGCCACAGCCGGGGTTTTCAGCGTGACCACCAGGGTCTGCGGGTCGCTGGCCTTGGCCGTGTTGATCAGGCTGAACGGATCTGCCCACAGCGACGCCTTGTTGTCGCGGATGCGCAACAGGCTGAACGCCGCGTCATCGGCGGTGATCGCCGAGCCATCGGAGAACTTGGCGTCACGCAGCTTGAAGGTGTAGGTCAGGCCGTCCTTGGAAATCTCCCAGCTTTCGGCCAGGCCCGGTTCCATCTTGGTGCCCAGGTTATCCACGCGCACCAGGGTGTCGTAGACGTTGGCGAACACCCACGTGTCGCGGTTCTGTGCGCTTTTGATCGGGTCGAACGTGGTGCTGTCTTCACGGCAGCCGATGGTCAGCACGCCGGCGGCGTGGGCCAGCCCGGCAGTGAGGGACCAGGCGGTCAGTGTCGCGGCGGCGAGCAACTTCAAGTGGCGCGATTGCATGTCATAACTCCTTGTTCATGAATGGCAGAAGTGGGTCAAAACAGAGGTTCTTCAAGCACGCAACTGTATCGATGCTCGTGCAGGTAATGGGTCGGCGGCAACACCACGGAACACATCGTCCGGGCATGCCGGCAGCGCGGGTGAAAGGCGCAGCCGGTGGGCAACTTCAGCGGGCTCGGCGGCTCACCGGGCAACGGTTCTGCGGGCAACGGCCGGTGCGGATCAATCTCGGGAATCGCCTCGATCAACGCCGCCGTATACGGATGGCGTGGCGCAGTAAACACTGCTTCCACTGGCCCTTCTTCGACGATTTTTCCCAGGTACATCACCGCCACGCGGTCGCACAGGCGCCGCACGATGGCCAGGTCATGGGCGATGAACAGAATCGCCAGGTTCATGCGCTGTTGCAGCTCCAGCAACAGGTTGATGATCTGGCCCTGAATCGACACATCCAGTGCCGCCACGCATTCATCGGCAATGATCAGACGCGGCTCCACCGCCAGGGCGCGGGCGATGCCGACGCGCTGGCACTGGCCACCGCTGAGGGAGCCGGGTTTACGGCTGGCGAGTTCAGGGCGCAGGCCCACCAGGTCAAGCAGCTCGACCACGCGAGCCGGTATCTGCTCCAGGGCGACCTTGCGCTGCACCCGCAGCACTTCGGCAAGGGTTTCGCCAATGCTGTGTCGCGGGTTCAGGGCAGCGTAGGGGTCTTGGAAGATCATTGCGGTTTCATGCCGCAGGCGGGCGATGTCGATAGCACTGCCCCGGGCCATGTCGACGCCATCGAACAACACCTGCCCGGCGCTGATCGGGGTGAGGTGCAGAATTGCCCGCCCCAGCGTGCTTTTGCCACTGCCGGACTCGCCCACCAACCCCAGGGTTTGACCTGCGGCCAGGTTGAGCGACACACCATTGACCGCCCTCACCCACTGTTTATTAAGGCCCAACACACCCGTGCCGGACGCGGCAAACCGCACCTCCAGGTCCTTGATCTGCAACAGGCTCATGGGCGCTCTCCCAGCGGATAGTGGCAGGCTACGCGCGCACCTTCGGGCAGCACCTCAGTACACAACGCCGCCACTTGCGGGCAGCGCGGGTTGAAGCGGCAACCGTCGGGCAAGGCATCCAGTAACGGCGGCTGGCCAGGGATGGTGCGCAGCAAGGCGTGGCCGCTGCTGTGGGCGGGTTGGCAATCGATAAGGCCAGCGGTGTACGGGTGTTGTGGATGGGCCAGCACGTCGTATTTGCTCGCGTGCTCGCACAGGCGCCCGGCGTACATCACCGCGATGGAATCACAGGTTTGCGCCACCACGCCGAGGTCATGGGTGATCATGATGATCGCCAGGCCCCGCTGGTCTCGCAGCTCCAGCAGCAGGCGCAGGATCTGTGCCTGCACCGTCACGTCCAGCGCGGTGGTCGGCTCGTCGGCAATCAGCACTTGCGGGTTGCAGCCCAGGGCCACGGCGATCATCGCGCGCTGGCGCATGCCGCCGGAGAACTCATGGGGGTAGTTGTCGACCCGCGCCTTGGGATCGGGAATACCGACCTGGCGCAGCACCTCGATGGCTTGCAGGCGCGCGTCTTTTTTCGACGCACCCTGATGCAAACGGATGCCTTCGGCGATCTGCTCGCCAATGCGCATCAACGGGTCAAGGTGACTGCTGGGGTTCTGGAAAATCATGCCCAGTTGCCCACCGCGCACGGCGCGCATGCCAGCCTCATCGAGTTGCAACAGGTCGCGACCGGCCAGGCGCACGGCGCCGCCTTGCACCCGCAGGTTGGGCGACGGCAACAGGCGCATCAGGCCGCGACAGGCCAGGGTTTTGCCCGAGCCGCTTTCACCCACCAGGCCGAGGATTTCACCTTCGGCCAAATCAAAGGACACACGATCAACCAGCGTGACCTCTCGCCCACCATTGTTGGCGATCACGCTGAGGTCCTGCACGTGAAGCAGGCTCATGAACGATCCCCCAATACTTGCGCCACACCATCGGCGAGCAGGCTGAAACCCATGGCCAGGGTCACAATGGCCAGGCCCGGGAAGGTGCAAAGCCACCAGGCGGTGGTGATAAACGCCTGCCCTTCGGCGACCATCGTGCCCCACTCCGCCGTCGGCGGTTGCACGCCCAGGCCCAGGTAGCTCACGGCGGCGCCGTTGAGCAGCACCAGCACGGCGTCGGACATCGAAAACACAATCGAGCCAAACATCGCGTTGGGCAATAAGTGCCGGAACAGAATGCGCCCATGGCCAAAGCCCAGGCTCTTGGCGGCCAGGGCGAAGTCGCTTTCCTTGAGCACCAGGATCTGCGAGCGGATCAACCGCGCATACGACACCCAGCCCACCAACGCCATGGCGATATAAAAACTCTGCAAGCCCGGCCCGAGGATGGCCATGATCGCCAGCATCAACACCAGGAACGGGAACGCCAGCACCACGTCGATCACGCGCATGCACACGCTGTCGAAGCGCCCGCCGATGTAGCCGGAAACAGCGCCGATAAAAGTGCCGATCAGGAACGGGAAGATCACGCCGATAACGGCCAGTTGCAGGTCAATCCGCGCGCCCCATATCACCCTCGAAAGGATGTCTCTGCCGTAGTTATCCGTGCCAAATGGATGGGAAAGGCTGGGCGCCAGCAAACTCAGATCGGTGTTCTGCGCAATCGGGTCATACGGCGCGAGCCACGGCGCGAGCAACGCCAGGGCCAACCACATAAACAAGATCAACAGCCCCCACGCAGCGGTCAGCCGACCATTGCGAAAACCAAACCGCAGGCGCAAACGCCACGGCGCAATCAGTGGTCGGCTGCTCATTGCATCTTCACCCGTGGGTCGAGGGCCACGGTCGCCACGTCCGCGACGAAGTTGACCACCACCGTCGCACACGCCAGCACCATCGCCACGCCCTGCACCACCATGTAGTCGCGGGTAAAAATGCCGCGCACCAATAATTGGCCGATGCCGGGAATCGCGAACAGGCTTTCGATCACCACCGTGCCGCTGATCAGCCAGCCGATATTCACCGCCAGCAGGTTAACCGCCGGCACCAGGGAGTTGGGTAACACATGCCGACGAAACACCGCCGCCTCCGATAACCCGCGTGCGCGGGCAGCGGTGACATGGTCAGCCTGCAACTCCATCAGCATGCTCGCCCGCAGGTTGCGCACCAGCACCGCCGCCAGCGCCAGCGCAATGGTCAAGCACGGCAGGACCATGTGGTGGGCTTTATCTGTAAACGTGCGACCGTAGCCCGATACCGGGAACAACCCCCACTTCACACTCAGCAACAGAATCAGCATCAAGCCCAGCCAGAAGGCCGGCATGCCCAGGCCGACCGTGGTGAACACGCGGATCAGGTTATCCGCCCAACCGCCTTTGTTGCGCGCCGCCACGGTGGCCAGCGGCACCGCGATCAACAGCGCCAGCAGCACACTGCCGAGCACCAGCACCAGCGTCGGCTCAATGCGGGTGACGATCAGTTTCAACGCGTCGACCTTATAGAGCAGTGACTGGCCGAGATCGCCCTTGAGCAGGTTCTTGAGGAAGTAGAAATATTGCAGCCACAAGGGCTGGTCCAGGCCGTATTGGGCGCGGATTTTCAGCAGCGCGTCCGGCGTGCTGCGCGAGCCCAGCAAGGCCCGCGCCGGGTCGCCGGGGATCGAGCGCACCAGCACAAACGTGATCAGGCTGATGCCAAACAACACCGGCAGCAATTGCAGCGGCCGGGACAACACAAAACGGTAACGCGCAAGATTCATCCGTCAGCCTCGGTGGCGAGCGAGGAAGTCCAGCAGCACCGGGAAGTACGCGTGGGGTTCCTCATAAAACGGCATATGGCTGCTGTTGGGGAATACATGCAACTCGGCGTGTGTGGCGGCGAGTTTCATGCGATGGGCACAGGCGGGTGTCAGTTCGTCGTGCTGGCCGGTGGTGATCAGGATCGGCATCTTGAAATCGGCCATCTCCGGGATGCGGTTCCAGTCCTTGAGGTTACCGATATAGAGGAACTCGTTGGGGCCTTGCATGGTTTCGTAAGGCCCCATGTTCCAGTCGCCCAGGGAGCGCTTGACCGGCTCCGGCCATTCGTCCAGACGGCAGACGTGGCGGTAGTTGAGCAAGGTGATAGCGGCCTGATACTGCGGATGGTCGAGTGTGCCCATGGCTTCATGGCGCTGCATCATGGCCACGGTTTCGCTGCCGAGGGCACCGCGCAGGCGTTCGAGCTCCTGGGACAGGTGCGGAATATCGCCGACGGTGTTTTCCAGGATCAGGCTTTTCAGGGCGTCGGGATAGTGGATGGCGTACTCGATGCCCAACCAGCCGCCCCACGAATGCCCAAGCAGATGCACACGGCCCAGGCCCAGTGCCTGGCGCACGGTTTCGACTTCTTCGACATAACGGCCAATTTCCCACAGGGAAACATCTGATGGTCTGGCTGATGCGCCCGTGCCAAGCTGATCGAATGCAACCACTCGCAGGTTATGCTCTTTGAGCCAGCCATGGGCGTCGCGCAAGTAGTCACACGGCAGGCCCGGGCCGCCGTTGAGACACAAGAGCACCTCATCGCCGTCGCCAAAGCTGTAGGCCACGAGGTTATGGCCATCGACCTGCACGTTGTACTGCTGGTCGGGGGCAATTTCACGCCACATGCATACATTCCTTGTGTTGTATCGGCCTGGCAGGTAGCGGCCGTTTACAGGGCCAACACTACCGAGGATGCCGCGCGTCCATAACCTAGTAGTTCTTATAGGTTTGGCCTGGCAGTCCTTCGCCGGGGCGTGGCATTCTACTTGCCGCAAGTCGAGATTCAAATGAATTCGGGAGCAGAACGGATGCTGTCCAAACTTACTGCCTTCAACAACCGCCTCATGCCCGGCAGGAGCCTGGTTGAACAGATGGACAACACGTTTGTCCTCGCCCAGCAGTTGGGCTTTGATGCGTTGGTGTATGACTACACGCCGGTGCCCATCGACCAGGACGGTTCGCTGATCACGCCTTCGGTGCTGGAGTCGCGCAACACGCCGTCGGACTGGCACGCGTTATGGTGCAGCGAAGGTTTTTACCAGATCGACCCGGTGCAGCACCTGGCCTTGAGCACGGTGTCGCCGTTCGTGTGGTCCTATGAGGCCAAAGCCGACACTGCGCTGCAAAAGATCATCGACCCGTGCCATGCGCCCGTGTCCTCTTATTTGCATGAACGCCAACTGACCTGCGGCGTCACCGTGCCGATCCACCTGCCGCGTGGCGGCTTCGCGTCGCTGACCGGCCTGCGCACCGGCAAGGCCAGCACGGTGCTGGAAGATGCCCAGCAAACCTTGACGGACTTCAGTCTGATCACCCATGCCTTGCAGGAAGCGGCCTACCCGCTGCTGAGCAAAGAGCTACGCACCTACCCGCACATCCATCTGACCAAACGCGAGCGCGAGTGCCTTAAATGGGCGGCGGAGGGCCTGACCGCCGCCGAGATCGCCACGCAGTTAAGCCGCTCACTGGCGGTGGTCACCCTGCACCTGGCCTCGGCCATGCACAAACTGGGTGCCAAGAACCGCGTACAGGCGGTGGTGCGCGCGACCCATTACCGCCTGCTCGAAGATTGATCCGTCGGTAAAACCTAGCTGTTTTGCTAGTTACTTAAACGCTGCGTGCCGACTATCGTATCCCTGATCCTTTTTTTCAGAGCAGGGTACGAAATGGAATTCATCGAGAAAGTCCGCGAAGGCTACGCGGCCTTCGGCGCCTACCAGACCTGGTACCGCGTCACTGGCGACCTGGGCACCGGCCGCACGCCCTTGGTGATCCTCCATGGCGGCCCCGGTTGCACCCATGACTACGTAGACGCGTTCAAGGACGTCGCCGCCAGCGGCCATGCGGTGATTCACTACGATCAAATCGGCAATGGCCGCTCTACGCACTTGCCGGACAAGGACGCGTCGTTCTGGACCATCGACCTGTTCCTCGACGAGCTGAACAACCTGCTGGACCACCTGCAGATCAGTGACAACTACGCGATCCTGGGGCAATCCTGGGGCGGCATGCTCGGCAGCGAACACGCGATTTTGCGACCCAAGGGCCTGCGCGCGTTTATCCCGGCCAACTCGCCCACCTGCATGCGCACCTGGGTCAGCGAAGCCAACCGCCTGCGCCAGCTGTTGCCCGAAGGCGTGCATCAAACCCTGCTCAAACACGAACTGGCCGGCACTTACCAAGACCCGGAATACCTTGCGGCGGCGCGGATCTTCTATGACCAGCATGTGTGCCGAGTAAACCCATGGCCGGAAGAAGTGGCGCGCACCTTTGCAGCGGTGGACGCCGACCCGACGGTGTACCACGCCATGAGCGGCCCGACCGAATTTCACATCATCGGCAGCTTGAAGGATTGGAGCGTGATCGGGCGCCTGTCGGCGATCAATGTGCCGACGCTGGTGATATCAGGACGCCACGACGAGGCCACGCCCTTGGTGGTCAAGCCGTTCCTGGATGAAATCACCGACGTGCGCTGGGCGTTGTTTGAAGACTCCAGCCACATGCCCCACGTGGAAGAACGCCAGGCGTGCATGGGGACGGTGGTGAAGTTTCTGGACGAGGCGTGTTCGCTGCCGCACCGAGCACTCAAGGCCGGCTGAGTTCAACTGTGGGAGCTGGCTTGCCTGCGATAGCGGTACATCAGTTACAGGTGCAGTGACTGGCTCGCCGCCATCGCAGGCAAGCCAGCTCCCACAGTTTTAGACCTCGGTGGTCTCAGGCTTTGCGGCCTTCCTCGGCACCTCAGCCACCACTGGAATCTCCTTCCCTTCAGCATCAAACAATTTACCGCCACTGAAGTAATCGCCATCGCGCAACGCCGCCACGTCGTGGAAGCACAAACTGCGCTCGGTGCCGGCCACAAACACCGATTGCTGGTCCGAGTTACCGGCGGTGAAGTGGTTGAACGCCAGGTTCAGCAGAATCGCCATGATCGCCGACGAACTGATGCCCGAATGGAAAATGGTCGCGAACCAGGTGGGGAAGTGATCATAAAAGTTCGGCGCTGCAATCGGGATCATGCCGAAACCGATGCTCGTTGCCACGATGATCAGGTTCATGTTGTTGCGGTAATCCACCTTGGACAGCGTGCGAATCCCACTGGCCGCCACGGTGCCGAACAACACAATACCGGCGCCGCCAAGCACCGAAGTCGGCACCGCCGCAATCACCCGCCCCATAAAGGGCAGCAGGCCCAACACCACCAGAAATACACCGCCAGTGGCCACTACAAAGCGGCTTTTCACTCCCGTAACCGCCACCAGGCCGACGTTCTGGGCGAAGGCGCTTTGGGTGAATGAACCGAAGATCGGCGCAAACATGCTCGACAGCATATCGGCACGCAGGCCATTACCCAGGCGCTTGGAGTCGACTTTGGTGTCGATGATCTCGCCGACCGCGAGGATGTCCGCCGAGGTTTCCACCAACGTCACCATCACCACGATGCACATGGAAATGATCGCCGCCACATGGAAGGTCGGCATGCCGAAATGGAAAGGTGTCGGGAAGCCGAACATCGGCCCTTGGGCGACGCTGGAGAAGTCCGCCATGCCGAGGAACACCGCGATCACGGTGCCAATCACCATGGCCAACAGAATCGACAGGCGCGAGATGGTCGCGCTGCCGATCTTGCTCAGTAGCAACACCAGCACCAGGGTCAGTGCCGCCAGGCCGATGTTGGCCATGCTGCCAAAGTCCGCTGCGCGGCTATTGCCGCCCATGGCCCAGCGCGCTGCCACCGGCATCAGCGTCAGGCCGATGGTGGTGATCACGATGCCGGTGACCAGCGGCGGGAAGAACTTGGTGATCCGTGAGAATACCGGCGTGATCAATAAGCCGATAAACGACGCGGCCATCACCGCCCCGAGAATCGCCGGCACCCCGCCCGCGCCATCACTGCCGACAATCGCCACCATGGTTGCCACACCGGCAAACGACACGCCCTGCACCAGCGGCAATTGGCAGCCAAAAAACGGCAGGCCGAGGGTTTGCAGCAACGTGGCCAGGCCACCGGCAAACAGCGAGGCGGCGATCAGCAGGCCGATATCCGCCGGCGACAACCCGGCCGCCTGGCCGACGATCAACGGTACGGCAACGATGCCGCCATACATGGTGAGCACATGCTGCAGGCCGTAAGCCATGTTGGCCGCGACGCCGAGATTCTCGTCTTCTGGCCGCTGCGGTGACGCCTTCGGGATAGTCATGGTGAGGGGTTCTCTGTTTTTGTTGTGCGAACACTGTATGCAATGTTTGGACTGGATGTCCATAGAGTTGTATACAATCAATCGAACAAGATACCCTCCATCGGCGTTACAAAAACAATCCGGCCGTCATGAGCCAGAACGCCAAAGGACCTAGAACAATGAAAAAGGCATTACAGGGCGCCACCGTTGCATTGACCCTTCTCGGCGGTGGGGAGGCCGTCGCGCTGGAATGGATGAACAACAGCGTAGGGTTTCGCTACGGCCAGCACTTCACCAACCCCAACAACCCCGACGACTTCAGCAAGCGCATCTACAGCTTCACCCACACCAGCGGCTACCAGTACGGCAGCAACTACCTGAACCTCGATGTGTTTCTGTCCGACAGCAGCGACCCACGCAAGGGCACCGACCAGGGTGGCAGTGAGGTCTACGCCGTGTACCGACACCAGCTGTACGCCTCACGGGTATTCGATGTGCCTCTGGGCACCGGCCTGGTCAAGGATTACGCCCTGACACTGGGCTTCGACGCCAACCGCAACAACAACTTCGCCTCAGCTAAAAAACGCGCGCTGGTGGTCGGCCCGACGTTGAAGTTCAACACCGTCGGCGTGCTGGATTTGAGCCTGATGTACTACAAGGAAAAGAACCACACCGGCATCCCCGGTGCGAAAGAGTCGAACCACACCTTCGACGACACCTACATGCTCAACCTGACCTGGATGCGCCCGTTCGACATCGCCAACCACGCGGCGAAGTTCCAGGGGTTTATCAATTACGTCGGGGAAAAGGGCGAGGACTACCACGGCCGCGACACCGCGCCGGAAACCCTGATGCGCACCGCGCTGATGGTGGCGGTGCGGCCGGGTAAAAGCGTGAAGCCGAACCTGTACCTGGGGGTGGGTTACGAGTACTGGCATAACAAGTTCGGGGTGGATGGTGGCATGGGCACTCGCACCTCCACGCCTACGCTGAATATGGAAGTGACGTTCTAACTGAAAAAACCCAATCAACTGTGGGAGCTGGCTTATGTGGGAGCCAGCTCCCACATAAGCCCTCTCCCACATGTTTGATTGGGTTTCAGCTTCAGGCGTTTGCCAGTTCCGAATTATCGGTTTTGGGCCGCGCCAGCCAGTAACCCAACACCGCCAGCGGCGCAGTCGCCAGCATCACAATCACAGTAATCAACAACGGCTGGTCGATCATCGACGACACCAGCAGGCTACTCAGAAAACAAAGCCCCAATTGCAGGGTGTTCTGCAGCGCTGCCGCCTTGCCGGAATTTTCCGCAAAGGGCATCAGCGCATTCGCCACCACGATTGGGTAGCTGGCGCCGTTGACCAACGCCATCAGGCAGAACGGAATCAACAAGGTGGTCAGGGTCGGCACGGTCAAGGTCGCAACCAGGTACAACGCGACCATGCTGATGCAATAGGCCACCAGCAACCACGGCAATAGGGTTTTGCCTTGGTAATGCTGCAAGGCGCTGCGACAGCTGTAACCGCCGACCAGAAAAGACAAGGTCGGCAACACGTAACTCAGGCCGATGTCATTCGGGCTGTAACCCATGTCGCCAAGGATGAACGGCGACGCGGTGAGCCAGGCGAAGAAGCTGGCTGAACAGGCGGCGAAGATCATCACATTGCCGGTAAACACCCGGGAGGTCAGCAACTGCCCATAGCCCAGGCGCGAAGGTTCGCCCTCCTCAGCCCGACGTTTCGGCATTTTGCGCAACAGCAACGTCGGCAACAGCAACAGCACTGACACGCCCAGCAATACCGCGAAAATCGCCTGCCAGCCAAAGTGGTTCAGCACCATCGCGCCCAACAGCGGCGCCAACGCCGGTGACAGCGACATCAGCGGCATGATGCTGGCGAACACACGGTGGGCCTTGTCGGCCGGGTAACGGTCAATCACCAGCGCCTGCCAACTCACGGCGGCGGAACACACGCCAATCGCCTGGATAAAACGCAACGCCAATAACTGCGGCGCCGTCTCGACCCAGAACATCCCGGCGCAGCCCAGCACAAACAGGCTCAGCCCGGCGAGCAGCACCGGCTTGCGCCCCAGGCGATCGGACAATGGCCCCCACAGCAACTGCCCGAGCGCAAAGCCCGCGAGGAAAATACTCAAGCTGGCGCCCACCGCGCCCGCACTGATCTGCAACTGCTCGCCCATGGCGCCAAACGCCGGCAAGTACATGTCCATGGCCAGATAACCGAGCATGCTCAGCCCCGCCAAATACCAGGTGAAACCAAAAGAATTTTTCATTGAAGCCTTGTGGATGCTGCCATCAAACTATTTGCTGACTGGCGCCCATTATGAAGCTGACAGGCTGTGTGTGAAGCGATAATAATTGGATACTTGAATCAAATATTTTGAAGGCAACCGCTATGTGGTCCGAATACTCCCTGGATGTAGTCGATGCCGTGGCACGCCATGGCAGCTTCAGCGCCGCTGCCCAGGAATTGCACCGCGTGCCGTCAGCCATCAGTTATACGGTGCGCCAGTTGGAGGAATGGTTGGCGGTGCCGCTGTTTGTGCGCCGCCATCGCGATGTGGAGCTGACCCCCGCCGGCCGTCTATTTATAGACGAAGCGCGCGGGGTGATGAAAAAAATGCTCGGCACCCGGCGTTTGTGCCAGCAGGTGGCCAATGGCTGGAGCGGCCAGTTGAAGGTCGCGGTGGACTCCATCGTCAAACCCCAGCGCTGCCGGCAACTGGTGCTGGATTTTTATCGGCAATTCCCTGAGGTGGAATTGCTGCTCGAATACGAGGTGTACAACGGCGTGTGGGACGCCCTGGCCGATGAGCGCACCGACATTGTGATCGGCGCCACCAGCGCGGTGCCGGTGGCCAGCCGCTTCACATTTCGGGACATGGGCCTGCTCAACTGGCTGTGTGTGGTCAGCGCCCAGCACCCGCTGGCAAGCGTCAGCGGCTTGCTCAGTGACGACCAACTGCGCCCGTTCGCCTCGCTGTGCATGACCGACACCTCGCGCAACCTGCCCAAGCGTGACACCTGGACCCTGGATAACCAGCGCCGTTTGGTCGTGCCCAACTGGGCCTCGGCACTCGATTGCCTGCGCGATGGGCTGTGCGTGGGCATGGCGCCGGCTCATCAGGTATTGCCGTGGGTCGAGCGTGGCGACCTGGTGGCGCTGCAACTGAGCCGACCGTTTCCGGCCAGCCCGTCGTGTGTGGCGTGGGCGCAGGATAAGGTATCGCCGGCGATGAGTTGGTTATTGGAGTACCTGGGCGATACCGAAACCATGAACCAGGAATGGCTCAATGGCCCGGATCTCTGAATATCACGCCGATCCAATGTGGGAGCTGGCTTGCCTGCGATAGCGGACTGTCTGTGCCAACTACAGTGGCTGACACACCGCTATCGCAGGCAAGCCAGCTCCCACAGTTTGATCCGGTTTCAATCCAGGAGACGGGTGATGGCCCGCACAATCATCTCAACCTCCTTGGCATCCAGTGTCAGCGGCGGCAACAGGCGGATGATCTTGCCCCGGGTCACATTGATCAGCAGCCCATGCTCCTGGGCCGCACGCTGGGCCAGGTCACGATAAGGCCTGGCCAACTCGATGCCGACCATCAAGCCTTGGCCGCGAATCGCCAGCACCTGCGGGTGCTCGCTCAACTCCACCCGCAACCGCGCCAGCAGGCGCTCGCCCTGTAGCGCGGCGTTGTGCAGCAAGCCTTGTTCTTCAATGATGTCCAACACCGTGCAACCCACGCGGCAGGCCAGCGGGTTACCGCCAAACGTGCTGCCGTGGCTGCCTGGCGTGAACAACTGGGCCACGGCGTCCCGGGCCAGGCAGGCACCGATGGGCACGCCGTTGCCGAGGCCTTTGGCCAGGGTTATCACGTCGGGCACGATGCCTTCGTGCTGGAACGCAAACCAGGCGCCAGTGCGGCCGATACCGGTCTGGATTTCATCGAGCATCATCAACCAGCCGTGGCGCGTGCAGTGATCGCGCAGCGCCTTCAGGTAACCGGGCGGCGCGGGCAGCACGCCGCTTTCACCCTGGATCGGCTCGAGCAAGACCGCCGCGATGCGCGTGCCGAATTGCTCGGTAATGGCCGCCAATGCGGCCAAGTCGCCAAAGCGCACCTTGAGAAAGTCCCCCGGCAGGCGCTGGAACCCCAGGCGCACCGAAGGCCCGTCACTGGCGGCCATGGTGCCCAGCGTACGCCCGTGAAACGCGTTCTCCATCACCACCACCAAAGGATCTTCAATGCCTTTTTTCCAGCCATGCAGCCGCGCCAGTTTCAGCGCGGTCTCGTTGGCTTCGGCGCCGGAGTTATTGAAGAACGCACGGTCCAGGCCGGATAACTGCGTCAGGCGCTCGGCCAGGCGCTGCTGCCAGTCGATGCTGTAGAGATTGGAGGTGTGCAGCAACAGGCCCGCCTGCTCGCTGATCGCCGTGACCAATTTGGGGTGGGAGTGCCCGACATTGGTTACCGCCACACCGGCCACGGCGTCGAGGTATTCACGGCCCTGCTGGTCCCACAGGCGCGTGCCCAGGCCACGGGTAAAGCTTAGGGCCATGGGTTGATAGGTGGTCATCAGGCAGGCGGCGGTCATGGTGGCAGGCTCCAGTGCATCGTTGTGATGCTGCCAGTATCGTTAGCCACCTGAGCTGGATAAACTGCGCATTCCTGCAATGACTTTAAATCAGGGCTTGATAATGGATCTGTTCCAGTCGATGTCGGTGTACGTGAAAGTGGTCGAAGCCGGCAGCATGACCGCCGCCGCGCAGGAATGCGGGCTGTCGACCACCATGGTCGGTAACCACTTGCGCGCGCTGGAGCAACGGCTGGGGGTCAGCTTGCTGAAGCGCACCACGCGCAAACAGAGCCTCACCGAATTTGGCGGGCAGTATTACCAGCGTTGCCTGGAGGTGCTGGGGCTGGTGGCCGACTCTGAACTATTGGCAGAGCAGATCCACAGCGAAACGCCCAAAGGCAGCCTGCGCATCACCGCGCCACCCGTGTTCGGCACCGAACGCCTCACACCGGCCTTGAGCGAATTTGCCCAGCGCTACCCGCAGATCAATCTGTATGTCGAACTCAGCAATGAGCGCATGGATCTGGTCGACAGCGGCTTCGACGTTGCCATCCGCCTGGGCGAGCTGGAAACCTCAAGCCTGATCGCCAGGCCGATGCAGGCCTACACCCTGACGCTCTGCGCGTCACCGGCGTACCTGGCGCGACGTGGCATTCCGCAGACGCCCGACGACTTGCGCCAGCACGACTGCCTGGCATTTGCCTACCCGGCGAACGATAACTGGCGCGACACCAGCAAACTGTGGCGCATGACCGGCGATGCAGGCGAAGTGGAGGTGCCGGTGGCCGGAGCATTGACCATCAACAGCTCCCAAGGCTTGCGCCAGGCAGCCGTGAACGGCATGGGCATCATCATGCTGGCCGATGCCCTGGTGCAGCCGGACCTGGAGAGCGGCAAGCTGGTGGCGTTGCTGACCACCTATCAACTGCCCAGCCGCCCCATGCACCTGCTCTACCGACAGGACCGCTACCGCCTGCCCAAGCTGCGCGCTTTTGTGGATTTCGCCATGGAAAAGTGGGCGCGCTAAAAGCTCACGCCCAACGCGCGCAAACGCGCCGCAGTGCGCTCGGCCGACACATGGTGAATGCCCTGCCAGCCGAGGGCTTCAGCGGCCTCGATATTGCCGGCAACGTCGTCGATAAACACCACTTCTCTGGCCTGTATATCCGGCAAGTGAGCGCGAACCTGATCAAGGCTCGCGTGATAGATCGCGGGGTCCGGCTTGATCAACTTCAACTCGCCAGACACGACGATATCGCGCAAGTGCTGCAGAAACGGGTAGTTGGCCCGTGCGTAAGGGAAGGTTTCAGCCGACCAATTGGTGAGCCCGAACAGCGGCATATCGGCCTTATGCAGCGCCTCAAGAATGGCCACGCCATCGGGCAACGCGCCACGCAGCATTTCGTGCCAACGGTCGTAATAGGCCTGGATCAGGAGTTCGTGCTGCGGGTATTGCTCGATAAGGTGGCGGGTGCCTTCGGCCAGGCTGCGGCCGGCGTCTTGCTCGGTGTTCCAGGCTTGGGTGCAGATGGTGTCGAGAAAGTGTTGCCGTTCGGCGTCGTCGGCAATCAGCTTGCGGTAAAGGTGCTGCGGGTTCCAATCGAACAGGACACCGCCAAAATCAAAAACTACTGCACGAATCGTCATCAGATCCTCCGTTAGCGTGGCTTGATAGCGCAAGGAGTCTGGCAGATTGTGAGGAAGGGTGGGAGCGCGAGGGAATGTAGGAGGGTTCTGAATTAACCCAAGGCAAATGTGGGAGCTGGCTTGTGTGGGAGCTGGCTTGCCTGCGATAGCATCGCCTCGGTGTAACTGATATACCGAGGTGACTGTATCGCAGGCAAGCCAGCTCCCACATAAGCCAGGCATCCACATTTTCTGACCGTGTTTAGGCTTGGATCAGGCCCTTGATCTTCACAGTCGGATTCACATCAGCTTCATAGTCCACGCCGTCGATTTCAAAACCGAACAAACGCAGGAACTCCGCCTTGTAGCCAGCGAAATCGCTGATCTCGTTGACGTTGTCATCGGTCACCTGATTCCACAGTGCAGCTACGGCATCCTGAACCTTCGGTTCCAGCTCAGCCAGGTCGGCGCGCAGGCGGCCGTCGGCGTCCAGCTTCGGCTCGCTGCCGTACAGGCTGTCTTTGAACAGGCCGTAAACCTGCTCGATGCAACCTTCGTGGGTGCCCTGCTCTTTCATCACTTTAAACAGCAGCGACAGGTACAGCGGCATGATCGGGATCGCGGAGCTTGCCTGGGTAACCACGGCCTTGAGCACCGACACACGGGCGTCGCCCTTCAGCGCGGCGAGGTTGTCGCGCAGGGTCAGGACTTTTTTGTCGAGGTCTTTCTTGGCTTCGCCGATGGAGCCGTTCCAGTAAATATCCTGGGTCAGCTTCTCGCCGAGGTAGGTGAACGCAGTGGTCTTGGCGCCTTCGGCCAACACGTCGGCGTCACGCAGGGCGTCGATCCACAGCTGCCAGTCTTCGCCGCCCATGACTTTCACGGTGCCGTCGATTTCTTCCTGGGTTGCAGGCTCAAGGGTGGTGTCGACCACAACGCCTTTGTCGGTGTTGATACCGCGCAGGGTCACGGCCTTGCCGATCGGCTTGAGGGTGGAGTTGTGCACCACGCCTTGCGGGTCGGTACGGCGCGGCGCGGCCAGGCTGTAAACCACCAGGTCGATTTTGCCCAGGTCTTTCTTGATGGTTTCGATGGTCAGGCGCTTGATCTCGTCAGAGAACGCGTCGCCGTTGATGCTCTTGGCGTACAGGCCTTTTTCCACGGCAAACTTCTCGAACGCCGCGCTGTTGTACCAGCCGGCGGAGCTCAGCTTGCCTTCTTCGCCTTCTTTCTCAAAAAACACGCCCAGGGTGTCGGCGCCGCAGCCAAACGCAGCACTGATGCGCGCGGCCAGGCCATAACCGGTGGAAGCGCCGAGGACCAGCACCTTTTTGGGGCCGCCTTCGATGGCGCCATGCTGGGTTACGTAGTCGATCTGCTCTTTGACGTTCGCTTCACAGCCAACAGGGTGAGCGGTCACACAGATAAAGCCACGAACCCGCGGTTTGATGATCATAAAATTTCTGCCTCTTCCAAGGGGTCGACGGCCAGTGGTGGCCATTCAACTTCAATCGTACCGGTCTATGACGCGCGAAAAACCGAAGCGTCACGATAGACGCAAATCTTCTGTTTACAAAATCCAATCGGCAAAACAGCTGGCGCACAGCACCGCCTGGTTAAAAACTGTGTTCAACGTTCACAAATTCGCAATATTTAAAACGCCCGGCACCGTGATAACCCACTATCATGGCGGGATTGTTTCGCTTTGTTTCAGGTCCGGAGCCTCGCTTCATGAGTAAAAGTGCTGTGCAAAAAAAATTGGTCTCAGTCGCCTGGGTACTCGGCGTTCTGCTGTTCATCTATTGCTTCCCACGTACCAGCCTGGTGTTTCTGCTGCTGGTGCTGTTCTGCGGCATTTATGATTTCCTGCGCAACGGCCTGTACGACCGCGACACCATCAAGAAATACTTCGTTGGTAACGGCCGCAACACCTGGATATTGGCGCCGTTCAATACCCTGTTCGACCTGTTGAGCCTGCGCAACCGCCACGTCTACACCATGCGCGACCTGCCGCCCGCCTGGCGCGAAGACCTGCAACAAGTCATCGACGACGCCATGGCCAACAAGGACGAAATCATCAGCTACCTGGACGAGCGCATGGCCGAGAAAAAGCGCGGCATGTTGTTCTTCCAATGGTACGGTCGCCCGATCGAAACCACCCTGGACATCCCGCAACTGCGCAAGAAACTGCCGTTTGTGAAGACCATCGGCGTCTCGGTGTTCAACGAAAACCGCTCCACGTCCTTCCACTTCGGCCCGCTGCGCATGATGTTCCGCGTGCTCTACAACATGGCGCCGGCGCCGCATCACGACGGTGTTTACATCCAGGTGGGCAAGCACAAGCACTACTGGCACGATGACCCGCTGTTCATCTTCGATGACACGCTGATGCATGCCTCCTTCAACAAAAACGACGCAAAGCGTTACTGCCTGTTCATTGACATCGTGCGGCCGACCTTGCTGCCCTCAGTGCTCAACGCCGTGATTTCGGGTTTTGCCGGGTTGGTGTTTACCCTGCGTCGGGTTTTCTACAAAAACTGGAAGCTGATTCAGTAAGTTCTGCGGCATGATGGTGTTGACGGCGTTTGCGCCCTGCCCTTCTGGCGGCCAAACTAACTGTCTAGTGCGACCGAGTTCGGCGCTCACCATTCTCCAGCCATCGCCGCCCCTGGCGGCTGCGATGGCTGTGCTTTCAAGGAATCAGAATGCCCCAACGTCAAGTCATCAATGCCTCCGTCAGCCCCAAGGGCAGCCTCGAAACCCTGTCCCAACGTGAAGTCCAGCAACTGAGTGAAGCCGGTACCGGCAGCATCTACACGTTGTTCCGCCAGTGCGCCCTGGCCATCCTCAACACCGGCGCGCATATCGACAACGCCAAGACCATCCTCGACGCCTATAAAGACTTTGAAGTGCGTATCCACCAGCAAGACCGTGGCGTGCGCCTGGAACTGTTGAACGCCCCCGCCGATGCCTTCGTCGACGGCGAGATGATCGCCAGCACCCGCGAAATGCTCTTCAGCGCCCTGCGCGATATCGTCTACACCGAGAACGAGCTGGACAGCCAGCGCATCGACCTGAGCAACTCCCAGGGCATCACCGACTACGTGTTCCACCTGCTGCGCAACGCCCGTACATTGCGCCCGGGTGTCGAACCGAAAATCGTGGTGTGCTGGGGCGGGCACTCGATCAATACCGAAGAATACAAATACACCAAGAAAGTCGGCCACGAACTGGGCCTGCGCAGCCTTGACGTGTGCACCGGCTGCGGCCCCGGCGTGATGAAAGGCCCGATGAAAGGCGCGACCATTTCCCACGCCAAGCAACGCATTACCAACGGCCGTTACCTGGGCCTGACCGAGCCGGGCATCATCGCGGCCGAAGCACCGAACCCCATCGTTAACGAGCTGGTGATTCTGCCGGACATCGAAAAACGCCTGGAAGCCTTTGTGCGCGTGGGCCACGGCATCATCATCTTCCCGGGCGGCGCCGGCACGGCCGAAGAGTTCCTGTACCTGCTGGGCATCCTGATGCACCCGGATAACCGCGATGTACCGTTCCCGGTCATCCTCACCGGGCCGAAACAGGCCGCGCCGTACCTGCAACAACTGCACGCGTTCGTCGGCGCCACCCTCGGCGAAGCGGCGCAGGCGCACTACCAGATCATCATCGACGACCCGGCCGAAGTGGCCCGCCAGATGACCATCGGGCTCAAGGCCGTGAAGCAGTTCCGCCGCGAGCGCAACGACGCGTTCCACTTCAACTGGCTGCTGAAGATCGACGAAGGCTTCCAGCGCCCGTTCGACCCCACCCACGAAAACATGGCCAGCCTGCAACTGAGCCACGCGCTGCCGCCCCATGAACTGGCGGCCAACCTGCGCCGCGCGTTCTCGGGGATTGTGGCCGGTAACGTCAAGGACAAGGGTATTCGCCTGATCGAGCAGCATGGCCCGTATGAGATTCACGGTGACTCGGCGATCATGAAACCCTTGGACGAGCTGTTGCAGGCATTTGTCGCCCAGCACCGCATGAAGTTGCCGGGCGGCGCAGCCTATGTGCCGTGCTATCGCGTGGTGCAGTAACTAGCGCTGCACCGCCACGCATTTGATTTCCACCAATAGGCCGGGGTGTGCCAGTTCGGACACCCCGATCGTGGTCCAGGCGCAATGCCCGCGTGGGAACAGGCGGTTTTTCACCTCCCGAAAAACCGCCATGTGCTGGCGCATGTTCACGTGATAAGTGGTCATGTCCACCACGTCATCGAAGCTGCAACCGCCCTCTTCCAATACTTCCCTCAGGTTTTCCCAGGCCGCGATAAATTGCGCCTCGGGGTCTTCGATCACGGCCAGCTGCGGTGTACGGCCGACCTGGCCTGCGCAGTAAAGAGTGTTGCCAACTTTTACCGCAGGCACGTAGCCGGCGCGCTCGACAATGGGTTGCATGGCGGCAGGAATGATGAGCTGACGTTCGGTCATAGCTTGTATCTCTTTGGGTCGCAGGCGGGCGTGTGAGCGCGCAGAGTTCGAGCTAGGGTTTTACCTGTTCCCACTCACTCACACCAGCAGAGCACCCTATGGACCAACGGATCTTGTCCTTCATCAATCCTTACCTTAACGTAAGGAATATCACGATGGAGATTTTCACTATGGCCACCGCCACACTCACCTCGAAAGGGCAAATCACTATCCCCGTGCAAGTGCGCACCGCGCTTGGCCTGGAAACAGGCGATCGGGTTGAATTTGTCGAAACGGAAGACGGCAAGTTTTCCATTATCGCCGCGAGCAAAACCGTGCAGGACCTCAAGGGGCTGATCCGCAAGCCCGCACAGGCCGTGTCGATCGAAGACATGAACCGCGCCATCGCCGCGCAAGGAGCAAACGCCGGATGATCGGGCTCGATACCAATGTGCTGGTGCGCTATGTCACCCAGGATGACCCCGTGCAATCGCCCAAGGCCTCGGCGCTGATCGAGTCGCTCACCAGCGTGTCACCGGGCTTTGTCAGCCTGGTGTCGGTGGTGGAATTGGTCTGGGTGCTGCAAAGCTGCTATCAATCGGCCAAAAGCGACGTGGTGACCGTGCTGGAAACCCTGCTGCGCACCCGTGAACTGACCGTCGAGCACGCCGAGATTATCTGGCAGGCACTGCGACGATTCACAGGCGGCAAAGCCGACTTCGCCGACTACCTGATCGAACGCTGCGCCCATGCAGCCGGCTGTGAATACACCGCCACCTTCGACCTTGATGCGGCAAAAGCCACGGGAATGAAGCGCCTGGCTTGAGCCGCCGCATTGCGACGCATGCCGGGCTTTGGTAAAAAACGCCACTGCCCTTGATCAAGAGAACTCCCCACGTGCGCATGCTGCTTCTTGTTGCCATGGCCCTGGCGCCCACCCTCGCCCTGGCCGAGACCATCACCTGGCCCGACCTGCCCAAAACCTGCTTCGTCAGCGGCCGCTCCGCGACCAGCGTGGATATCGACAGCGGCTGCGCGGCGTTTACGCTGAATGTGCAAGGCAAGCCCGCGGGTTCACCGATCAAGGTGGATGTGCCGCAGTACGCCCTGCATGTGGATGAAGCCACCGGCAAGGAAACACCGGTGATCATCATCCAGGCCGAAGAACACGGCGACACCCAGATAGTTGGCTATCAGGAGTTGGGCAGCGATCAACTCGGTGCCGCGCTGCTGCGCGAGGTCAAGCTGTTAGGCACCCAAAAGCCGAGCTAGCCGTTTTGTCAGGTGCCAGGTTCAGCGAACCCAGCCACCGCCCTGCCAGTGATAACCGTCATTACGCTGCACCCAGTGCGGATGCACATAACGATAACCTTCGCGCACCTGCTCCCAATGGCCGTGCACCGCCACATAGCGCCCACCTTCCCAACGCCAGTAGCCGCGTGACCACACATAACCGTAGCGAGCCGCTGGCTCGACTTCGATCACCTGCACCGGCGGCGGCTGCGGCGCCACCACCTCGACATACTCTCGTTGCACCGGCCCGCGCTCGTGCACCACGCGCTCTTGTACACACCCGGACGCCGCGACGACAAACGCCGCCAATGCCGCATAACGTAGCAACATACACACCCCTCGGGCGCCAGCGCCCAACGAATACACCGGTAAAAAATGCCCCCTTGCTGCAGCCTCGCTCCTGCTTGGCTCTGGGTTATTTTTAACAGGTGGTGTCTGTCAGGTTGCTGAACCTGAGGTATTCGCGCCACAGGGCCGGTATTTGAGCGCTCAAGCGGGTCCGAAACGCCCCAGCACCGCCTCGACAAAGCGCCGCAACTTGGCCGTGCGCTGGCGGTTCGCCGTGTAGACCAGGTGCATTGAGCGGCTCGGCGCCTCGAAGCCTGGCAGCACCCGCACCAACTCGCCCTTGGCCAGTGCCGTGCGCAAGAAGTCTTCAGGGCCAAGCACGATGCCGAAACCATCCAGTGCCGCCGTCATCAACGCCCGGCTTTCGTTGACCTGCAAACGGCTGGCAACCTGCACCTTGTGCACAGTGGTGCCTTGGTAAAAGACCCATTCACGCTCTGCCGGGCGTGACCAGAACGCATAACCCAGGCATTCGTGATGCTCAAGGTCTGCCGGCACCAAAGGCACGCCCCGTGCGGTCAGGTAGGCAGGCGCGGCGCAGGCCACCAGGCGATAAGGTGCCAGCGGCCGAGCCGTAAGGCCCGTCGTTGCAAGCGGGCCGATGCGAAAAGCCGCTTCATAACCCTCCTCCACCAGGTCGACAAAACGGTCGGTCAGGTGCAAGTCGATTTCCACATCCGGGTTGTCACGCAAAAACCCGGTAATCAGCGGCATCAGGCTGTAGGAGCCGAACGTGACCGGGGCGGTGACCTTCAACTTGCCGCGCGGGGTGTCATTCATGATCTGCGCCAGCGAATCGGCCGCCTCGGCTTCCGTGAGAATATGTTTGCAGCGCTCGTAGTACGCGCTACCCAGCTCCGTCAGGCTTTGCCGGCGCGTGGTGCGGTTGAGCAAGCGGGCGCCCAGGTGTTGCTCCAGCGCGGTGACATGCTTGGCCACCATCTGCGGCGACAGGTTCAAGCGCTCGGCGGCGCGGGCATAAGAGCCCAGCTCGGCAGCCGTTACAAACGCACTCATGCTGGTTAGACGGTCCACAATTAACTACTCCCAGTAACTACACTGACTCCAAACCACCCATTTATCACCCAATGGTTGCCAATCATCATAGCCACTCCCCCACTTCGCAGGAGCAAGGCCATGAAGATTGGCGTGATTGGAGCAGGTTTTATCGGGCGCGCCGTGGCCCAACTGGCCCTGGCTGCCGGGCACGCGGTGATGCTGAGCAACTCCCGTGGCCCGCAGACCATGAGCAGCGTGCGCAGCGGCATACCCGGTGTGCAAGTGGGCAGCGCGCAGGATGCCGCCCAGTTTGGCGACGTGGTGCTGGTGGCGATCCCGCTTGAACACTACCGCAGCGTGCCCGCGCAGTGGCTGGCAGGCAAAACGGTGCTGGACGCCAACAATTACTACCCTGACCGCGATGGGCATATCCCGGTGCTGGACCGTTTTGAAACCACCACCAGCCGCCTGTTGGCCGAGCATTTTGCCGACTCAAAGGTCGTCAAAGTGTTTAATGCGATCTTTGACTCAGACATCAACCGCGATGCACGCCCCCACGGCGCGCCTGACCGTCGCGCCCTGCCGGTGGCCGCCGATGATGCGACGGCAAAGGCGCACGTGATCACGCTGCTCGACGAGCTGGGTTTCGACGCGGTGGACGCGGGAACGCTGGATGAAAGCTGGCGCTTTGAGCGGGCCAAGCCTGCGTACTGCGTGGCGCTGGATAAAGCCGGTTTAAAGGCCGCATTGGCCGCCGCCGAGCGCACAGTTGAACTGCCGCCAGCCGAACGCTCCCGCACCTGAACCCACGCCCACAAAAAAGCCCGCTGACCGTTACCGGTTCAGCGGGCTTTTTAACATCAGGCTTGGCTTACAGCGCCAGGTCAGACGTCGGCTTGCTCGGCTCAGCCGCAGGCTTGGCAGCCTCGGTGGCCTTTGGCGCGGTCAGCTGCGGGATCGCAGGCGGAGGCGTCAATTGCAGGATACCGGCGGTGTAGGCCCACTCCTTCGCAACAGCCTCAGGGCTGTCGTTCAGCTTGGTGCCGTAGCTCGGCACGATCTGGTGCAGTTTGGCCTGCCACTCAGGGGTCGCGACCTTGTCCTTGAACACTTTTTGCAGCACGGTCAGCATGATCGGAGCCGCGGTGGACGCGCCTGGCGATGCACCCAACAGGCCGGCGATGGTGTTGTCGGCGGAGCTGACCACTTCGGTGCCGAGTTTCAGTACGCCGCCCTGCTCTTCGTCACGCTTGATGATCTGCACGCGCTGACCGGCTTGCCACAGGCGCCAGTCGGACTGCTTGGCGTTCGGGAAGTACTCTTGCAGCGCCTTGAAGCGGTCGTCATCGGACAGCATCAGTTGGCCGGCGAGGTACTCGACCAGTGGGTATTCACGAATACCGACTTTGGTCATAGGCCAGATGTTGTGGGTGGTGGTGCTGGTCAGCAGGTCCAGGTACGAGCCTTCTTTGAGGAACTTGGTCGAGAAGGTTGCGAATGGGCCAAACAGAATCACACGCTTGCCATCCAGCACGCGGGTGTCCAGGTGCGGAACCGACATCGGTGGCGCGCCAACCGAAGCCTTACCGTAGGCCTTGGCCATGTGCTGCTCGGCGATGGCCGGGTTATCGGTCACCAGGAACGAACCGCCAACCGGGAAGCCTGCGTATTCCTTGGCTTCAGGAATGCCCGACTTTTGCAGCAGGTGCAGTGCACCGCCGCCGGCGCCGATGAACACGAACTTGGCGTCGGTTTCGGTCTTGGTGCCGTCTTTCAGGTTTTTGTAGCTCACACGCCACGAACCGTCGGCGTTCTTGGTGATGTCCTGCACTTCGCTCGACAGTTTGAGATCAAACTTCGGCGTGGTTTGCAGGTGAGCGACGAACTGGCGGGTGATCTCGCCGAAGTTCACGTCGGTGCCGATCGGGGTCCAGGTGGCGGCGATCTTCTGCTTCGGATCACGGCCTTCCATCATCAATGGAACCCATTTGGCGATCTGCGCCGGGTCTTCGGAGTACTGCATGCCGGCGAACAGCGGGCTGGCTTGCAGGGCTTCGTAGCGCTTTTTCAGGAACTTGATGTTGTCATCGCCCCACACAAAGCTCATGTGCGGTGTGGAGTTGATGAACGAACGCGGGTTCTTCAGCACGCCCTGCTGGACCTGCCAGGACCAGAACTGACGGGAAATCTGGAACGCTTCGTTGATCTCGACCGCTTTCGGGATCTCAACGGTGCCGTCCTTGTTTTCCGGGGTGTAGTTCAGCTCGGCCAGGGCCGAGTGACCGGTACCGGCGTTGTTCCAGCCGTTGGAGCTTTCTTCGGCCACGCCATCAAGACGCTCGACCATCTCCATCGACCAGTCCGGCTGCAGCTCATTGAGCCAAACACCCAGGGTCGCACTCATGATGCCGCCGCCGATCAGCAGCACATCGACTTTCTTTGCCTCTTCCGCGTGAACGGACGTGATCCCCATCGACAAAGCCAGCCCCAGCAGGGCAGTGTTTACTTTTTTAAACATCAGTAGCACCTATGATAAAACGCCATCCGCCCCACCGCCCCTGACTCTGCAGGCCGTAGGGTGGGCACACAAGGCCGACGTAGCGACCTCACTGTTTTTGTCCCTTCTGCGCTGACTTCTTATCATTATTGGCTTCAGCTACCTGGGCGACAGCCGACCGCCGGGACGTATACGGGTGTACGCACCGGGGAAAGACTAGACCAAGACGGCGCGCAGAATATCACGCTGAACCGCATTTATGCGCCGTTTGGCCAATTGACAGCTCTAAATCGCGGCTTTTAACGCGCACGTGTCAAGCATCGCAGCCGCGACCTGGGGTCACAGGGCGTTTAATCAAACTGAACGCTCGCGCAAAACGCTGTTCTAGACACCTTCGTGGCGGCTTGCGTAGCATCGCCACTGTCCTTCGTGCACTTTTTTCCTACAGAGTTACCCATGACTATCCAGCAAACACCCGGGCACGTACTGCCCGCGCGCAGCGCCGCCAAAATGGAAGCTGCCATGGCCGTGGGCGCCTTCGCGATCGGCACCGGCGAATTCGCCATCATGGGCCTGATGCCCGACATCGCCCAAAACCTGGGCTTAAGCGAACCCCAAGTCGGCCACGCCATCAGCGCCTACGCCCTGGGCGTGATGGTCGGCGCGCCACTGCTGGCCATCCTCGGCGCCAAATTGCTGCGCAAACACATGCTCTTACTGCTGATGGGACTCTACGCCCTGGGCAACCTCGCCACCGCCTTCACCCCCACCTTCGGCTCGCTGGTGGCCTTCCGCTTCATCAGCGGCCTGCCCCACGGCGCCTACTTCGGCATCGCCGCCGTCGTCGCCTCCAGCATGGTGCCCAACGACAAACGCGCCGGCGCCGTGGCCCGCGTGATGATGGGCCTCACCCTCGCCATGCTGCTCGGCAACCCCATCGCCACCTTCCTGGGCCAACACCTGGGCTGGCGCTCGGCGTTCGCACTGGTCAGCGCCATCGCCCTGTGCACTATCGCCCTGGTCTGGCAATTCGTCCCCGACCGCCACGACGAACCGCGCAGCGACCCGCGCAAAGAATTGCGCGCCTTCACCAAACCCCAAGTGTGGATGGCCCTGTCCATCGGCGCGATTGGCTTTGCCGGCATGTTCTGCGTGTTCAGCTACCTCGCCCCGACCATGCTCGAAGTGACCAAAGTCTCGCCCCAGTGGATCCCCTTCGGCCTCGCCGCGTTTGGCTTGGGCGGCATCATCGGCAACATCGCCGGTGGCAAACTGTTCGACCGTATGCAATTTCGCGCCGTGGGCTGGATTATGGTGTGGTCGATGGCCGTACTGATCTTCTTCACTTTCGCCGCCAGCTCGCTGTGGAGCGTACTGTTGGGCATCGGTTTGGTCGGCACCATGATTGCCATGGCCGCGCCGCTGCAAATCCGCCTGATGGACATTGCCCACGAAGCCCCAAGTTTGGCGGCAGCGTCCAACCACGCAGCGTTCAACCTGGCAAACGCGCTAGGGCCGTGGTTCGGCGGAATGGCAATTACAGCGGGATATGGCTGGACCAGCACCGGCTACATCGGCGCCGCCACCGCGCTGGTCGGCCTGGGCATCTACCTCATCGCCCGCCGCATGAAAGGCGGCCACTGACACCACCTTTTTAAAGCCCACCCAAGATCCAATGTGGGAGCGGGCTTGCTCGCGAAAGCGGTGGGTCAGTCACCAAGTCAATGACTGCCCCACCACCCCATCAATCATCATGCAACAACCCCGACCCATACTCCCCATAACTACTCCCCAACCCACTCCCGCCAAAACTCATCTTGGCCGCCTTGCTCGGGCTATGGTCCCCAAACGCCTGGCATCCCCCCGAAAAACAAGGGTCACTGCTCCCGCCCGACGACCCCGTCGAACAAGCGCCCAACAACAACGTGCCAGCAATCAGCGCGACTTTAACCAGGTTCGAGATCATGTTTTCAGTTCCCTGTGGGCTGGAGGTGCGGGGGCCTCTCTTAAAGACGATCGTAGACCTCAAAGGCGCTGGGGATTATGAAATTTTGCGCGGTGACAGCACGGGTTCAGGTTGCCGCCTTGGGGTAAGGCGGCGGGGGTTAGGTCAAGCGGTGGCTGGGCTGGCGGCAGGCGCGACTTGCTCTTGGGCGCGGGCGACGAGTAGAGCGCTTAGGTCAATGAGTTGCTGGATGCCGAGGATGATGGCGCGGTGCGGGTCTTCGAGGTCGAAGGCCAGGGTGGCGGTTATTTGGTTGGCGGAATCGAGGTGCTCGGCGGCGTTGGCTAGGAGGGTTTCGGTGTCGATGTTGGGGCTGACGGAGAATAGGTTGCCGGGTGGGTGGTCGACGGGGGCGGCGTTGTCGTCAGATGGCGGCAGGTAATGATGAATGGCTCGTTCGGCCGCTGCGTGAAGCTTGGTGTCGACGGGTGCAGGGTTGTGATCTACATAAGGATGGCGTGATTTGTTAGGCATGGGCGAAGCTCCAAATATTTTCGGGAGTTAAAACGCCTTAGCAATACGGACTTCCACCTCCGGCCGCTGGGTTTGCAGCGACTTGAGGAGGTTAGCGGCGCGAGGTCTGACGGGCAAGCTGAGAAAAGTGTGGGAAGGTTCCTATGGTATATCGTAGATATATCGTGGTCTGCCCCCGATTACCCTTGTTCGGCTTGGAGCCCAGACCCAAAAGGCAGGTCTTGGAATTCACTCGAACGACCTTGCGGAATACATAGATCGTCAGCGTCAAAAAGCAGTTGATGAGCAATCCAAGTTGTTCGGGAAGCAGTAGTGATGAACAAACCCTACCTCAATGTAGGGTTTGCTACAAATCCACGCGTCCATCTTCATAAAAGCGTTCGGAACGTCGAACCAATTCCGCGTCATTCACAAACTCATCACAGCGCCCAAACTTCCTAAAGAATCTATTCAAATTACATATGTAGATTGTATAACCCCCTTTATCCGAACACTCTACATAAACTTTATTATGCCTCATTATATTATCTTCATATTCATCATAATGAGGGTGCATTATCCTGAAAGCCATTCGATTTGTTGGATAATTAACTCTACCAGCCACCAAAACCGGTTCAACCAGAACCTCACGCTTACCCTTATATTCGTTACAATCAGGGCATATCACACACAAATTCTTTGGCTCAAACATAAATCCAACGTGTTGCGACTTCGGCACTATATGTTCGACTGGAGCGCCTTGTGCCGAACGCGTCGCTACTGGCGCCTGACAATACACACAGGCCAAGCGCTGCACGTCACGGTAGTGATTTCTGATTTCACACCTTACTGCTTCGAGATCCGCGTCCCCCCAGCTTGTGTAATTAAACCCTGGAGCGTTAGTTTTCGCCCTGATCACTGCCAGTGACTCATCACTCAGAATTACAGGCTCATTTAGTATCGGCATATTTACCACACAGTTGCAAAACTGATTTAATCAATTCTTTTACTGGATCGCCCGACTCAACCTGCACATCCAACTCTATCAAACGTTGCAAATCCTTTGAAGACTCCTCGTCTACAAACTTACTTGCCTTAACCTTCGCGAGGAGATTAAACGCGATACGCGATATATATTCATTCATAATACCGGGAGCATCGAACAATTCCGCGAGCTGATAATCGGCAGATCGATGGTAGAACTCTTCAGCGTTATATACTTCTCTTTTAGAAAGAGAAGTTATAAAGCATTGCCTATCCTTTAGCCTTGCGATAATCTGCGGCGAGTGCGTAGCCACTATAAAATGACATCTTCTGTGCGCTGAGAATGATGTTGTCAACAACATCATAAATTGTTCCTGCCAGCGAGGGTGCAGACTGATTTCAGGCTCATCAATTAAAATAATCGAACCATCAGTAATGTGACCTGCTATACCTAACATAAGTACTAACAAGCATTGCTCACCCGAACTAGCTCTTTTCAGAGACATTGAACCATATTCAAACTTCTCTAGAACCAAATCGATGAGACGCATTAAACCCACATTAACCAAAACCAGCATAGCTTCTATATAGGAGCTATTGGCGGTCTCACCATCAAGATATGCAGAACCACCTGAAAAATTTATAGTTAATTGTACAGCCTTCCGCTTAGTTAAAAGTTCTTGAACTTTCGCCATCGCGTTAAAAACTTGATGACGCTTAGAAATAGGTAAAGACTCTAGAATAGGAAAATACCGCTCATCAACAAGGACCCCATGATCATTAGCAAGGCATGTCAAATCAATTGCCAAGCTTGAATCACTAACACGATTAGGATTGTAATCCTCATAAACTTTCGCCGGCCTTAAATATCCAGGCTTGAACAAAAAATCCACAACAGGTCTAAAATTTAGAGAATCAAAAACAGCGAGGAGATTATGATTACTTTCGTTTCTTAAAAGCTTATCGATCAAGCCTTTCGCCGCAGACCCTATCAGTGCAACTGCAGAGGATGGCTGATACATGCCCTCGCCGCGCATACCAACATATCGATAATTAGACAAAACATCTTGATTGAATTTTTTTCGAGCACTCGGAAACTTATCAAAAGGACTTGTAGAAACCGCAATAACTTTGGGATCACCATCTAAATCATCACGATCAGGGTACATAATTTTATTACTTTCGTAATCAACCATGTACGGATATTCAACGACATTGGATTTAGCAATATCAGCTAATAGCCGGCTTTTGCCCACACCATTTTTCCCAACAACAACTGAAAAAATATTATCTTCTTTATTCAACTGAGTAGGCTTGAATAAATCTACCCAATAACCATCATGCTGGAAAGAATCCACCCTTGCCATGACGCACACCTTCCATGAGTTTTTCACAGAATATTGCTAGAGGTGGCATTTTGCAATCACGTCCATGCATTAAAGACAGAATTCACCAATTCATTTATCAATCTCTAGGGGAATATCGGGGTCAGACCACGATATCTGAAGTACTGGCCTGCCTCAGATACCGACACATTCCACACAAAGCAATGTGCAACGCGAGGTGGTGAGAAGCGCAAAACACGCCCCTACCACACCCAAGCCCCATCCCTGATAAACTGCGCCCCATTCACCCCGCTGACTTAGATTCCCCAATGCCCCTACAATCCGCTCCCCTCTCCCGCCGCTTCTCCGTCGCCCCCATGATGGATTGGCACGATTAATTCTGTAAGCCGCTAAACCTATGGCCTCCAGCATCATCAAGAAGCCTGCGTACCATTTTCGTACCAACCATTTTATTTTTCTCCCCAGGCGGGACAAGCGAAGTTCCTCTCGCATCGTCGGCACACACCTGTCGCTCCAATTCTAAGCACTCCCTACAAGCCTTTCTGTCGAGGGCAAAACGACCTGCGCACGAGTGTCTCTTCGCATCTACATGAGTGAATGGCGAGGCGATCGGCTGCACCGCCTGATAGGTGACGCGCTTTTTTCGGGAAAGGCATCGGAAAAAGGTAATTTTGGTAAGCCGATCCGCTGATCAGGCTGAGAACCTTGATTTCACTGGCCTGCAAAGAATCGGCACAAGGTAATTTTTGAGTAAGGTAGAGGTAATGTAATTACCTTTTAAGAGAGTAATTTATTTTTTTATTCATCCTTTATAAATCAACTACTTACAAAAACATTACCTGTTTCATTACTCAAAATTACTTTTCGAAGTAAGCCAGCAAAGCCAATGAATACGGGGCTTTCACTGGTGTTCAGATATTCGAATTACCACATTACTTTTTTCCGATGGCGTTCCTGAAAAACACGCATCGAATAGTTCGTATATCTGCCCCCCCCCGCTCTGCCAGGTTCGCCACATCAGACGACCTACCCTTCGCAGGGATCCGCAGGCTTTTTAACCTTCCAAGCCACTACGACAGCGCCCGACCGTGGGGGATCTTGGCCAGGTGAAGTACTGCGGAAAAAGAGACCCATTTAGCCCGCAGGCGAGGTGGGGGGACGACGGCGCGCCGGGTGAACATGCTCAACAAATCACCAGGATGCACCACAACAGTGCAAAAAATATCGCAAGCCCGACCAATATTTGAGAGTACGACCCCATCAGGGCGACTACTGAAGCACTCCCCAGCTTGGATGACAAATTACCATCTAGTGGGTTACCTTCGGACAAGGTTATGCGGCCCACTGAAAGGGTTGAAAGAAAGGTGCAGAGCGCTTTTCCGAAAACATCGCGAGGTCGCTTAACCCTGACGTCGTCTATACGACTCACAGTTGAGCCGTCAAGGGTCGTAGATGGTTGCGTTGTTGAAGCTCTATTTTTATGGAAATCAATAATAGGGGCGCATATGTTTACGGCGATTGAGCCATTAGATGTCTATAACAAAAATATCAACATCCTATTAGGCTCCGGTGCTTCTGCGGATTTATTTCCAACACTGGCCCTAAAGATCAAATGCCCACTAGGCAAATGGCAGACTATCGAGACGCTTGCGACAGCACACTCTGGATGGGCTGACAGGCACACCGCTATATTTATGCATTATTACAATACATGCATTTATCCAGTTCAAAACTTTTCGCCAAAAAAAGTTAGAAATATAGCAGGCCGGAAAAATCTTAAAAATTACGAGGAGTTCATAACAACTACCTTAGGCCTGCTTGACAGAAGAAAAGATCTCAACAGAAAGATAAATATCTTTACGACAAATTACGATGGCTGTCTGGCACACAGTGCCGATAATATACTAGCCAAGGGATCTCATGACTTCGTTATAAATGACGGAACATCTGGTTTTCATAAAAAACTCTTGCACGCTAAAAACTTCAGTACATTTCAATGCCAGACAGGAATATTTGAGCGATCCCATTATGGAATCCCACAGATAAATCTTATTCACCTCCATGGATCAGTCTACTGGTCAAAAAGCGGCGAAAAAATCGAGGTTGAATATAAAAACGACTTCGACAATCTAATCCACCCTAGAACATTAGCAAAGATTCAAAGATTCTCTGACTATCTGACAACCGAAGGTGGCACCACAACAAAAATCCCACAAGTAGCATTTACTTCACAGCAGCGAAATAATTTCTGGAACGCTTACAATAAACTTCCCATCGTAAACCCCACAAAATGGAAGTTTCACGAAACCGTATTTGAAGAGCACTACTATCAAATGCTGAGACTTCTAAGTTACGAGCTTGAAAAACCAAACTCTATCCTCATCGCCTTCGGTTTCTCATTCGCGGACGAGCATATACTTAAACTGATACAGCGCTCGCTCGCAAACCCACAACTTCAAACCTTTATTTGCTGTTACAGCAAGAGAAGCGCGGACAACCTTATAGAGGAATTTAAACTCTGGAAGAACGTTACAATTATTTCCCCACCTGACGGAGAAAAACTCGATTTCACCAACTTCAACAAATATATTTTCTCACTAAAACCGCAGCGATACGTCCCCCCTGAAGAAGAGGAGCTTGTATGAGCATCGTTGTTGGGGAGGTTATAGCCGTTTCGGGAGTTCGCATATCCCTACGAATATTTGAGGACTCAAACTACGAGACAATTTTTTTTGACGGAATCAGATACAGGGGAGTTTCACTCAGAGAGCACATCACGATCCAACGCGGGTTCATCGACATTGTTTGCCTAATTGAGGGCGAATATCTCGATGAGCGAAAGTTGGATACCGACGCAGAAAAGACTCTGTACATAAGAAAGGTAGATGTTCGTCCAATTGGCTATATTATGGATGACACTTTTTTCGAAGGCATAAAATTTATGCCAATGATCAGAGACAAAGCATATCTCCTTAGTGAACTTATGGTTGCCAAAATTTACGGAGCCGAAGGAGTTACTTCTTTTTCCATAGGGTGCATGCTGAAAGAGAACGTACCGATCAATTTGCCGTGGACAAAGATCTTCAACAGCCATATTGGAATTTTCGGCAATACAGGTAGCGGCAAGTCAAATACGCTTGCAAAACTTTACACTACTCTATTCAACGAAAAAATTGACGCTCTAAAAAATAGAAGCCAGTTCGTTATTATTGATTTTAACGGTGAATACACAGAAGATCAGATAATTCCCGCCAAAGAAAAAAAGATAACCATACTAAACAATAAAAAAGCCGGCCACAAGTTTCCAATTGAAGCCATACACTTCTGGGATGCAGAAACTCTTAGCCTGCTATTCCAAGCAACCACAAACACTCAACAGCCATTTCTAAGACGAGTCCTCAGTGGCAAAGAGCGGTTCAAAAATGTCTCACTTGAGCGTTTCATTGAGAAAACATTTGAAAAAGCCTTTAGTGCTAGCGAACCAAAACCAGACGCACTTGAGTTGAGTCGGGAAATCGCAAGAATCCTTGAGTGCGAGCCATTACAAGAACACCTGAAAGGCATCGTTTACAATGCGCAGCGAAAGTATTTTAGGGACGCATATGGAAATTACTACAACTCAGATAGCGACGGTTTCGAACAAAATCTGAAACCGCTGCTTGATCACATCGACCTAAAAAATATGGATCAGTTCAGCGAGCTAATCCTCCGGTGTTATCTTCAGCTTTGCTCGGATGTTGTCTTGGGCTATGCACAGTATGAGCATATTCAACCTGTACTTTCACGAGCAAAGTCGTCAATTTCGGCACTTCGCAACGTATTGAAAATAGTAGACACCCCACCCGCTCCATCACTTCTGCATGTCATCTCTTTAAAGAAATGTAAAAACGAAGTAAAAAAAATCCTGCCACTGCTAATTGCCAAAAACTACTATATAAACCATAAAGATTCAGAGACCTTGCAAAGCCCTCCGAATCGGACACTTCATATTATTATTGATGAAGCCCACAATATTTTGTCTGATCAGTCCACCCGTGAGCACGAAATTTGGAAAGACTATCGACTTGAACTTTTTGAAGAAATTATTAAAGAGGGAAGAAAGTACGGAGTTTACCTGACACTATCAAGTCAACGCCCCGCCGATATTTCACCCACAATTGTCTCTCAGATTCACAATTTTTTTATACACCGACTTGTCAACGATCGTGACCTAATGCTGCTGGACAACACTATAAGCACACTCGACTCCTCCTCTAAGGCTTTGATACCTACCCTCGCCAAGGGCTGTTGCGTAGTCACCGGCACAGCATTTGACTTACCCATGATTCTAAAAATTGATCCGCTACTCCAGGGACACCGCCCGAGTAGCGATGATGTCAATCTTGAGGAGCTATGGAGGACACCTCCGGCATAACCCTTTATCCGCATAGAAATGTCTTGTACCGACCCAACGACTCGCCAGCTGCACAGGGGGGATTAGGCCCCCACGGGAATTTCATAGGGTTTGAAGCACACGACCTCCTCCCCGAGCCAGTCATTCACCTGCGCCATACGCGCCTGAATCGGCTCCAGTTCATTGGCCGCATAAATCTGCGCCGCCTCCCTGATCGAACCAAACCCACCCGCGTTCTGCGGCACAATGCCCATCAGCTGCGGCGGAATGCGCAAGCTGGCCAGCACATCATCGCGGGTCTGATTTTTGATCGAGTTGAATTCGTCCTTGGCCGTCACTTCGCTGACCGGGATGATCTGCAGGCCGTCCTTTTTGCCATTCGGCGAGTACACAAACAGGTTGCGGAAGTTACCAGGCCCCTTGGAATCCTTGAGCGCCTTGCGCAGTGAATCGACGTCTGCTTCGTTTTGCGCAGCGTCGGTCATGTAGAGGATGAAGCCGGCATGGCTCCCGTTCTCGTAGTACTTGCGGCGAAACAGCGTGGCCGATTCATTCAGCAACGCCGACTGCAGTGCGCTGATCCACTCGGGCAACCCGTACACCTCCTGGTGCAGATCCGCTTCCCGCAGATGAAAAACGGTGCCCGGTTCAAATTCATGCTCTTCCTTCCAACCCTGGACCATGAACTGCCGGCCGTCCTTGCCCGAGCGCATGTACTTCGCCAGCGGCGGTACCAGCTCACGAACCGGGCCGAGCATCGAGCGCCGCCCTTCCAGATAGCCGTTACCCAGGCACAGGAAGTCCAGGGCGAACTGTTCGAACGCCGCGCGCGACAGCAGCCGGTGTGGAATGAAGGTTTTGCTTAGCAAATTGCGCTTGAACATCAGCCCCGAGTGAAGATGCACGCTGGAACCCACAGACCGTGCCAGACCGTCCAGCGACAGCGGCGGCTCGTACCACCGCCCGTTAAACCAGCACTCCAGATAATCAAACACCTCGCGACCACTCAACACAGGTGACGGATCACCGAAGCTGAACGCCTCCATCTTGCTATCACTGCGCGGAATGAACTCCTGCGTTGCAACTGTGGAAGTCTGGGCCACTTGCTTGGTATTTCTGCGGCGGTTCGACATCAAAAAATCTCCATCCGCCCGGTATTGGCAGTGGTCTGCCCCTCCAGCGGTTCGTTGTGCAATGCGTGAAAGAGCGCCCATGCCAGGTCGGCGTGGCCGGTGGTGTCGTTGCGGCCGGCGGTGTAGGTGAATTGGCGTCCGCCTGCGGTGATGGTCTTGCGGATCGCCATCAACGACTGCGCCATGTCGGTCCAGCCTGCGTCGAACTCCAGCCGGCCCTTATGGATCACGTCGTAAGCCTTCAGCACCAGGCGTGTCTTGACCTCGGGCGAGTAGCTGAACGTGGTGACGTTGGGGAAGAATTGGCGCACCAGCTGCGCCACGCCGCTGCCCAACCCGGTAACGTCGATCCCGATGTACGTCACCCAGTAACGGTCGCAGACGGCTTTGATCACGCTGGCCTGGGCCGCGAAGTCCATCCCACGGAACTGGTGGCGTTCCAACACTCGAAACTTGCCCCCCGGCACCAGCGGCGGCGCTACCACCACCAGACCGGAGCAGTCACCGGTTTCCGCTGGGTCATAGCCCACCCACACCTGGCGATCACCAAACGGGCGCATGGCAAACGGCTTGTAGTCCTCGGCCCACTCGACCCAGCTGTCGACCATGCAAGGTTGCAGTACCGTCAGTGGGAAAATGCTCGCGCCGTCGTCGACGAACTCGCACATCAGCAGGTTAGCGAACGCCTCGGGGCTGTACTCCCGGCGTAGCTCCTCAATGTCGAATAGGTCGCAGCCGCCCTGCTCCGCGTCGAGGATGGTGACGATCTGCCGCCATAACCGGTCCTCGCAGAACCGTCCTTGCTGGAGCGCCCCATGGGAAACGTCGACCTTGGTGTGCTGCGCAGCCGGCTTGCCCTTGTTGAATCGCTCACCGGTCCAGAATGTGTAGGCTTCGTGGGCCATGGTCGACGGCGTCGAAAAGTAAGTTTTGCGCCACTTCTTGTGCATCGCCATGCCCGAAGCCACCTTGTTCAGCTCCTCAAACTTGAACGTCCAGAAGAATTCGTCGAAGTAGAAATTCCCGTGGTAACCCTGGGCTGTGCGTGCGTTGGTACCAAGAAAAAACAGCTCGGCGCCGTTCGGCAAAACGATGGGATCACCCGTCAGCTCAACGCCGATGACCTCGCGGGCAAACGCCTGAATGTACCCACGAAACAGGTACGCCTGGTTCTTCGAAGCCGAAAGAAATATCTGGTTGCGCCCGGTCTCCAGCGCATCAATAAACGCCTCGCGGGCAAAGTAATAAGTGGCGCCGATCTGTCGGCTCTTGAGGATGACGCGGGTGCGCTGATTGCCCGCCCGGTACCAGTCTTTCTGGTAGTCGAAGCACCCGTCGATAAACGCTTCACGTAGCAGCTCGATTTGGTCTTCGCTGATATCGTTCTTCGGCGTCTTTTTCTTAGGCACTTCGTTGCGCTTGGCGAGGTTGGGGTTGAGTTCGGTTTCGGTACCACCGCTCTGGAAACGCTGAATACGCGCTTGGCGTTCCAGCTGGCGGTGCAGCAGGTCAATTTCCTTGAAGTCGCCGCCGCTCTTGCCTTCTTTGAGGATCAGCTGCACCAACCGTGCTTCCAGCGCACCGCCAATTCGTTCGACGTTGTCGGCCCGGTCCCACTGGTCTCGGGCCTTCCAGCTGTGTAGCGTTTTTTCCTTTTCCCCCGTAGCCTCGGCAATCTCACAGATGCGCCAACCCATCCAATACAAAAATTTGGATTGGCGTCGAGGGTCGATTGCAAGTAGTTCGATCGAAGTCATAAAAAAATTCTGCCGATCACAAAGGCTATTAAGTAGCATTGCTACTTGTAGCCTTTGCTCCGACAGACTAATTTTAGTTAATGACCACTAACACTCAGTTAGACAGAGGGAATCATCAAAAAGTTTATTCTTCCCCCTCATCTAAATCAATAATCCCAACGTTCGCAGTGTACTCACCCGTCCTACCGGCAACCCGCCCCATAATTTCCTCGGGAGTATCATCACGGAAATTTATGATATGACCCACTAAGACGCCGTCATCAGTAATTTCTTGTTCTTCGTCGAGCATCCATTCTTCAATCTCTTCAACCGTGAGATCTGTCGCATCTGCAAGCAGTTGCTCCAAAGTATCTTGATACGGTTCGGCTTTTTCAGGAAATAGCACCTGATCATATTTGGCAGGAAGCAAAGCAAACTCACCCCAACCAAGATCGCTGATAGCTAGCCCGCTGCCACTTTTTGAAACTGGACCATACATCATGACTATGCGACCAATGGAGGCATCCGTTATTCCGTGCTCTTTAGAATCGCGTATAGACATTTTCAAAGTGAAATCTTGATAATCGCCGTCGTTCTCGTATTGAAGCCGAGTCATCTGAATATTCCACGGATTACCCTCTCCCATTGCGAATATTCTTTTTACACGGCCGAAATAAAGTTTCGGCTTCTCATTTATCTCGCGAACATTCGACACATCCATCAATGCATCGCTCAGAAGCTGAGGATACTGGGCCTCAGGCAAGAAGTAATATTTGTAATAATTTTTATCAAAGTTTCTGCAAAGCCCTCTGACTGTAGTTATTCTACTAGGGAGCTTAATTTGCTCACCATTATGTCTCTTAATGGGGACGTCAGTAGGTTCACCATCAATATCCTCAACCACTGGGCCATCGTAAACTTGACCAGGCAATGCGGGTGCGATAGGTTTTTCCCTCATGAAGCTTTTAACAACTACAAGCAGCTCATCATCAATGGCTTGTTTAGCTTCTTCTTCGGTCGTAAATCTTTGCCCGTCACGTTTCCTCACTCTTAAACCACAAGGCGGCCGATTCTTCCTGCTGTGAGCGAAGTATGCAGCTCGTCCATTTGCGTCTTTATCTCCTTCCTCGGGAGATCTAAATAAGCCAACGCAACATTCTGGACAAAAAATAAAACCTTTCATATCTTTTTGATATTCGGAAGTTAGCACAGACTTTGCCGACGCTCGGAGCGCAACTTTATCGCCTCCGTAAGACCAGCCCGCGAGATAGTAAGCGAACTTAATACGATTAGATTCAGGCTTTCCTGCAACTGCCATATAAAAATCCTTTTCAGTAAGAGATCAAAGCGGAAAAGTCAATTCCCACAAGCTATCATGGCACAATGACACCCATTACACGAACATCCTAATAACTCTCACTCCCCCTTGTAGATTTACCCCATACAACCAGGCCCTGTTGCCGCAACTTGCGCGCGTCACGACCATGCCCCTCATTGCAACGCATTTAGCGCCATACGCACTGAGGATTCCCGGCATGAAGAAATTTCGCAGCAATTGGTTCCGCGTCGCCGTCGAGGGCGCTACCTCCGACAAGCGCACCATCAAACGCAGTTGGCTGGAACAGGCCGCGAAGAACTTCAACCCGTCCACCTACGGCGCCCGCATCTGGCTGGAGCACTTCCGCAGCCTGCTGCCCGACAGCCCGTTCAAAGCCTACGGCGACGTACTCGCGGTCAAGACCGATGAAGTGGAAATCAACGGTGCGAAAAAGCTGGCCCTGTTCGCCCAGGTCGAGCCGACGCCCGATCTGATCGCCATGAACAAGGCCAAGCAGAAGATTTACACCTCGATCGAAATCGACGACAGCTTCTCGGACACCGGCGAGGCCTACATCGTCGGCCTGGCGGTGACGGACTCCCCGGCCAGCCTGGGCACCGACGTACTGTCTTTCTCCGCGCAGAAGCCAGAATCCAGTCCATTCAAAGACCGCCACTACTCGGCGACGTCGATGTTCACTGAGGCGGTGGAAACCGAGCTGCAGTTTGAGGAAGTCGAAGACAAGCCCGGCCTCGGCGCCCAGCTCTTCAGCAAGGTGCAAGCGCTACTGGGCGGCAAACAGGCGAAGGACGATGCCGAACTCGCCCAGATTGGCCAAGCCGTCGAAGCGATTGCCGACCACGTCAAAGACTTGCCAGATCAGTTAGCCGCTGAGAAGAAATTCTCCGGCGAACTGAACACCAAGGTTGAGCAGCTCAGCAAAGACTTGACCGAGCTGAAAACCACCCTCGGCAACACCCAAGACCACTCCCAAACCCAGCGCCCACCGGTAACCGGCGGCGGCAAACAAGCCCTGGCTGAGTTCTGACCTGCGGCCTTCACCGCCCAGCCCACTATCGGAGACAACCATGCGTAACGACACCCGAAAACTCTACACCGGCTACCTCACCCAGGTTGCACAACTAAACGGCGTGGAATCGGCCACTGCCACGTTCAGCGTTGACCCAACCATCCAGCAGCGTCTGGAAACCAAGATTCAGGATTCCAGCGAGTTCCTGACCAAGGTCAACGTGATCGGCGTCGATGAGCAGGAAGGCGAAAAAGTCGGCTTGGGCGTCGGCGGCACCGTTGCCAGCCGCACCAACACTAACGTCAAAAAGCGTGAACCACGCAGCATCGGCACCCTGTCGAGCGACAAGTACAAGGCCGAGCAAACCGACTTCGACACCTTTGTTAGCTACAAACAGCTGGATGCCTGGGCGAAGTTCGCCGACTTTCAAACCCGGCTGTCCAGCGCCATTGCCCAACGCCAGGCACTCGACCGTATTCAGATCGGGTTCTACGGCATCTCGGCCGCCGAGCAGACCGACCGCACCGCGCATCCACTGTTGGAAGACGTCAACATTGGCTGGCTCCAGCAATACCGCACCCACGCACCTGACCGCGTTCTGAGTGAAGGCGCCGTCGCGGGCAAGATCACAATCGGCAAAACTGGCGACTTCAAGAACATCGACGCTCTGGTTTATGACGCCATCCAGTTGCTGGACCCTTGGTATCGCCGTAACCCTGGCCTGGTTGTATTGACCGGCCGTGAGCTGGTGCACGACAAATTCCTGGCCCTGGTCAACAAGGACCAGGACGCGATCAACACGCTGGCGAGCGACCTGATCATCTCGCATCGTCGTGTAGGTGGCCTGCCGTTGTATGAAGTGCCGTACATCCCTGAAGGCACGATCCTCATCACCACCTTTGCCAACCTGTCGGTGTACTGGCTGATTGGCGCCCGCCGCCGTTACCTCAAGGAAGAGCCGGAGTGGAACCGCGTCAGCAACTTCGAATCGTCGAATGAGGCTTACGTGGTTGAGGAATACGGCCTGGGCTGCCTGTTGGAAAACATCACCCCAGTCGAAGCCGTTGAACCTGATCCAGGCAGCGAGGAGTAACCCATGGCGCTCAGCCTTGCCCAAGCCCACCAACGCCGCGCACGTGCGGCGATGGAGTCGGCCAAAACAGCGCCGCAGCAATCGATGGCCGGCGCCACTGCCTACGAGCATCAGCTGAATCAGTTGCTACAGGACCGTTTGCGCCTGAAAGCCATCCAGTCCAACGAAGGCAAGGCCGCACTCAAGATGCAGCTGCTGCCTGAGTACATTCCCTATGTCGAGGGTGTACTTGCAGCCGGCAACGGTGCCCAGGATGACGTCATGACCACCGTCATGGTCTGGCGCATCGACGTCGAGGACTACAGCGGCGCCCTAGACATCGCCGACTACGTGCTCAAGCACAAGCTGATCATGCCGGATCGTTTCGAACGCACCACGGGTTGTCTGGTGGCAGAAGAAATCGCCACCGCCGCGCTGAAAGCGCAGAAGGCCAACGGCAGTTTCGACCTGGGGATCTTGTACCGCACGGTTGAACTGACCGACGCAGAAGACATGCCCGACCAAGCCCGCGCCAAGCTTTTCCTGGCGTCTGGTCGCGCCACCTTGCATGGCATCACCACCGAGGAACCGGGCAAGCCTGGACAGATTCAGGCCGGCATCTTTCTGCTCAAACGGGCGATAGAGCTGCACGACGGTTGCGGCGGCAAGAAGGATTTGGACAGCGCCGAGCGCCTCCTGAAAAAACACGCTGCACCTTCTACCTAGAAGCATGCAGCTCACCGAGCGTCCCCACGCACCCCGCCGGCTCGGGGCGGAACGGCCAGGCCGCTCCTCCTGAACGTGAAGCCCCGACCACCGGCGACCTATTTTCGAGTGCAGTCATGAGTGCATTTGTAGCCAGCGGCTCCGTCACCAGCGGCCACATCAACACCGACCCATTCTGGCCGTCGATTGACCTGGATGTCTTGCGCGCCACCCTGCGCATCGACGCCAGCGTCACCCCGGCTCGTCTGGAAACCGCCGTGATCGCCGCCGCGATCAATCTCAACAGCGAACTGAGCAAATGGCGTGCGACCCAGCTAGCCGCTGGCTACGAAAGCCTGGCCGATGTGCCAGGTGATCGCATCGAGGGCGTGTCGGTAAAGGCTCACCTCTACCGCCGTGCGATCGAAGCCGCTACCGGCGCCGAAGTTTGCGAGCGGTACCGCGACTACAGCGCCACCAACAAGGGCAACGAAAAAGCTGAAGAAACCGCCCCGACCATCGACGACTACCGCCGCGACCTGCGCTGGGCCGTCCGTGACTTCCTGAGCCTCAGCCGCACCACCGTGGAGCTGATCTGATGCCCGTCGCCGTCCGCGCCAACCAAAACGAAACGGTTGATGCCCTTTGCTGGAGGTTCTACGGCCGCACCGCAGGCGTCACCGAGGCCGTGCTTGACGCCAACCCAGGCCTGGCCGATCACGGCCCCATTTTGCCGCAAGGCCTTGTCGTCAATATGCCCGAAGCTCAAACCAGCGCGCCTCAGCGGCAGATGGTGCAGCTATGGGACTGACACCGCAGCACCAAGCCCTTGAACCCACCAACCCTGGACAACGGAATGAAGCGCATGCCTGAACGTCCCGACACCTGGGCCTGGCTCGCCGCCTGGCTCGAACAGCACTGGCCGACTCTATACGCCGGAGTCCTCGCACTGATCATCGCTGCCCTGCGCATCATGTACGGCGGTGGCACCCTGCGCCGCATGCTGATCGAGGCCCCGCTATGCGGCTTGCTGGCCTTGGCCGCAAGCCATGGCCTGGCGCTGCTCGGCATCCCGATATCCACAGCACCTTTCTTCGGCGGGATTATCGGACTGCTTGGGGTCGAAGGCACCCGCGCGGCGGCCAAGAGGTTTTTCAATCGAAAGGTAGAACAGCTATGAATACCCTTCGCCACGGCGACCGCTCCCAAGCGGTGCTTATGCTGCAAAAAAACCTCAACAAAGCCGGTGCCAAACTGGTGGCGGACGGCGACTACGGCGACACCACCGAAGTCGCCGTCCGCGCTTACCAGGTGAAAGTCGGCCTGGTTGCCGATGGCATCGCCGGCATTAAAACCCAGACGAGTCTGGCGGGTGGCGACTGCGCTCAGTTGTTGCGCAACAACGATCTGAAAGCAGCTGCCGAACGCCTCGACGTGCCGCTGGCGAGCCTCTACGCGGTCAATGAAGTGGAATCAAAGGGCAACGGCTTTCTCGACAATGGCAAGCCAGTGATTCTGTTCGAACGTCACATCATGTATCGCCAGCTCGCTACGCCACACACCGCAAGCGATGATCCGGCCGAACTCAAGCGCCACGCCGACCAGCTCGCCGTTGCCAACCCCGCCCTGGTCAACCCCAAAGCCGGCGGATACATCGGCGGTACCGCCGAACACCAGCGCCTGGCCATGGCCCGCCTGATCGACGATACCGCTGCCTTGGAGTCTGCCTCCTGGGGCGCCTTCCAAATCATGGGCTTTCACTGGAAACGCCTCGGCTACGCAAGCGTGCAAGCCTTTACAACGGCGATGGCTGCCGACGAATCGCAGCAGCTCGACGCCTTCACCCGCTTCATCGAAACCGACCCGGTACTTCACAAGGCCCTGAAAGCCCGCAAATGGGCCGAGTTTGCCAAGCTCTACAACGGGCCGGATTACCAGCGAAACCTCTACGACATCAAGCTCCAGCGCGCTTACGAACGGCACGCTGAGTGCGAATGCGGGCAAGGAGTGGCGGCATGATCGACTTTGAAGCGGTACAGAAATTACGCGTGCAGGACGGTGATCTGCTGGTGGTGCCGGATACATTCCGACAGGCAGACATAGAGCGACTAGCGGAGTGCATTCAGTTGATGAACGGTGCGAGGGCTGTGATCGTGCGCGGCTCCATCACACAGCTCGACACCGCCGCCATGAACAAACTTGGCTGGTACCGCGCATGAGTCCCTTGCGCCAGGCCCTGTACGGCATTGCCCTGCTCGGCGCTCTGGCGCTGCTGATCTGGACCCAGGAAACACGCATCGACGTCGCTCAAGGCAAAACCGAACGGGCACAAGATGCAGCGAAGACGGCCCGCGACGATGCCGACCGCAACCAGGCGACCGCCGACACCCTTGCCGCCACCCTGAAACAGGAACGTGATGCACAAAGCGAACTGCGCACCCAACAGGGTTTGCTGCGCCAGGGTTTGGCAAAACGCGAACGCACCATAGAGGAACTGAAACGTGAAAACGCCGAACTACGCGACTGGGCTGTTCAGCCTTTGCCTGACGCTGCTCGCCGGCTGCGCGAGCGCCCCGCCCTCACCGGCGCCGCCGCTTATCGTGACTGGCTGTCCGGCCGTGGTGCCCTGCCAACTGCCGGCGACCAGCCCGCGCAATAACGGCGACCAACTCACCGACCAGGACCGCGCCGAAGCCGCCTGGGCAGACTGCGCCGCCCAGGTGGACATGGTTTACCAACACCAACAGGTCACCCCATGAACAAACCAGAAAGCCTACGCGCTCACCTGTTGGCCACCGTCGCTGACTTCAAGTACGACCCCGACCGCCTGCTGATCTTCATCGACAACGGTAAAGTCCGATGCACTTCGGCACCAGGCCTGTCGTTTGAGTACAGCTTTGACCTGCAGATAATTCTCACCGAGTTCGCCGGCCACCCCGACAGCGTGTTCCTGCCGATCCTGGGCTGGCTGAGCGTCAACCAACCCGAGCTGCTGGAAAACCTCGACAAGGTCATGAATGGCATTCAATTCGAAGCCGATATCCTCGATAAGGAAAAAGTCGACCTCAGCCTGACCTTGCCCCTGACTGAGAGGGTGGTGGTCGGCAGGGATGACCAGGGCAACGTCACCGTCACGCATCCCGGCGAGCCACAGCGTGTTGCCGGTTATCTCGACCCGAACTGGATACCGGGCGCCCAGGGCAATACCAGCGAGTGGGTTGTGCCGAAATGAGCAATAATTTGGAAGCTCTTGAGACCTGGGCAGCCCCCCTGCTGAGGAAATTAGAGCCGGCAGAGCGCGGTAAACTCGCCCGCAGCCTGGCTCAACAGCTTCGGCGCAATCAGCAGCAACGCGTGAAAGCCCAGGCGAACCCGGACGGCAGCAAGTACATCCCGAGGAAGAAGCGTGATTTACGCGGGAAGAAGGGACGCATTCGTAGAAAACTGGCGATGTTCCAAAAGCTAAGCAAGGTGGCATACCTGAAGGCGAAAGGTGACGGTAGTGCCATCAGCATTGGGTTCACAGGGAGAGTCGCACGGATTGCAAGGGTTCATCAGTACGGTTTGAGGGACAGAGCCGAGCGTGGCGCCCCCCATGTACGCTACGAGTATCGGGAAGTTCTTGGCTTTACGGCAAATGATATAGAGTTAATTAGAAGCACTATTCTTAGCGTGCTGGAGCGATCACCAAAGCATTAAAGTGACCGCCGCACTCAACTTGAAAGTATCCCTACAAGATTGAACCTACCCCAAACTACAAGACTGTAACGTCTTAGCAAGAATACTTTTATACGGCTCAATAAATAGTTCTCTAGAGCGTGCTTTATCAAGCCAGTCAAAACATCCAGCCAGGTTATGTGTGCCTATAATTTCTTCAGCTAAAGCATGATGCCCCAGCAAAAAAATAGCTCGAAGTATGAACTCCCCAGCCCTAGGCTTTGAAACCAATTTAAGCACCTTATATTGATGTCCAGGGCTACCTTCCTCAACATTCACAAGTAGGTCACGCTCATTGTAGTCCAAGTACTTTAAATATTCTTCTGAGTATCCACTACCATGACAATCGTAAAGAGCGAGCAAACCAACCAAGCCTTCAATGGAAATTGCCCCCTCCAAAATCCCCCATACAACTTTATCCTTTTCGGCCTCCCTGCGCATTACATCCAAAAAGTCATTTGAACTTTCAAAACCCCAGACCTCAGGTTCCTTAAATTTGTCATTTCGAGTATTAACAATGTCACTTTTGTAGCACCACGCTTCGAAAAAAGCGTGCAGAATACTTATATCAATATACTTCAGAGATGGTGAATCCAAAACGGGCGAAGCACCATAATGCGACTCGATTTTCGCTACCGCCCGGTTGAAATCATTACTACTCAACCCATAATTCAGCATCGTATCCTTTTTAAATATCTTAAACTTTTCACTCCCCCAGTCATCTCTTCTGGGAATATCTTCAGCAATGCTTAAAAGCTCCGCCCTAGAAAGCTTAGTAGTATGCGTTTCAAAATCATACTCACGGACCAACTCATCACAAAACACTTCAAAATTATCTAAAATACACTCTAAACTCGAGAACTTTCTATATAAATTACTCACATTTATAATAGACACCTCAACAAGATGCTTACTATTATTCCTATCCACAGGATACCTAAATGTTTGCCCTGTCGGATCAACACTCGAAACATCAAACAGACGCTGATCAAGAACAGTAACAAAAAAAACAAATCTCTTGTCTAGCTTAATGGACTCACGTTTTATGTAGCACCAAATTCGCCCTAAATCGTGCGAAGCCTTAAGATCGAAATCTTCAAGTGCTTCTCTATGCTTCGATATTTTTTCAAGAAAACTAACCACTCCTTTAAGCCTCAACTCTATAGAGTGGCGCATATTGAAACAAATTGGATATATAAACTGATCAACAGAATACTCCAACCCCTCTGCATCCAGCACACTTTTTATTAGCAAATTAGCAGCAGACGAATACCCCTTAGCATAATCAAAGTAGTCGGGCATGCCATTCTCACCAACACACGCATTGGCCCAGAAAGGTTCCCCACCACAAAAAGTCGAATTAGAAAACGTTACTCCACCCACAGACATCAACTCCTTTTAATAACATTCACAAACGTACAAGTTAATTGCTAATCCTGCGCTCGACTAGCTTGAAAATCGAATACTGATACACGGACCTTCTGTAAACCTGAGCCCTACAAGATAAGGATAATGTATTCACGGGCGCGTGGCGCCACCATCAGCGACATGAACGACTTCGCCGCCCTCTCCCGCCTGCTCGAAAACCTCATCCGCTTCGGCGTCATCGTCGACGTTCAGATGGTGCCCCCGCGCGTGAAGGTGAAAACCGGAGAACTGACCACCGCCTGGCTGCCTTGGCTGGCGTTGCGCGCCGGTGCTGACCGTGTGTGGGACCCGCCCACCGTTGACGAACAGGTGATCCTGGTCAGCCCATCCGGCCAGCTCGCCAATGGCGTCGTCATCACCGGACTCCCCAGCGACCACCTACCCGCCAACGGCAACCGCGCGGGCCTGCACCGGCGCACCTACGCCGACGGCGCGGTGGTGGAGTACGACAGCGTCGCCCATCATTTAAACGCCATCCTCCCCGACAACGGCACCACCAGCCTGGTAAGCAAGGGCGGGATCAACATCATCGGCCCCATCAATCACCAGGGCGATTACAACCAGACCGGCAATCAAAACGTGGTCGGGCATGTAACTGTCTCCGAAGACGTGGTCGCAGCCGGCATCAGCCTGGTCAACCATCCGCACGGCGGCGTGATGCCTGGCAGCGGCAAGACGGGGAAACCGGAATGAACCGAGAAACCGGCGCCGCTATCGGCACTCTGGATCACATCGCCCAGTCGATGACCGACATACTCACCACTCGCATCGGCACGCGTGTTATGCGCCGTGAATACGGCAGCCTGCTGCCCGAGCTGGTGGACCACCCGTTCAACGATGTCACGCGCCTTCGGACATATTCCGGTGCGGTTATGGCGCTTATGCGCTGGGAGACGCGCGTAACCCTCAGCCGCGTGCAATTTCTCGGCGCGACTCTGCAAGGCCAGTCTGTGCTGGATGTAGAGGGCAGCGTGGTCGACAGCAATGAGCCGTTCAGCTTGAGCCTTCCGCTGCAATTGGGAGGCAGTGTATGAACGCCTTTGCAGCGATTGACCTCAGCCAGCTGCCGCCGCCGCAGATCGTCGAGCAGATCGACTTCGAACGGATCCTGGCCGGGCGCAAGGCTTACATGATCAGCCTCTGGCCGATCGAGGAACAGGCTCAAATCGCGGCACGCCTCGAAATGGAATCGGAGCCGCTGGCCAAGCTGCTGCAGGAGAACGCCTACCGCGAAATGATCTGGCGTCAGCGGGTGAATGAAGCGTCGATTGCAAATTTGCTGGCCTTCGCCAAAGGTCCCGATCTGGATCAACTAGCGGGCAACTTCAACGTCAAGCGGCTGGTGGTTCAAGACGGCAAACCCCTCGCAGTTCCTCCCGTAGCTCGGCTGATGGAGAGCGACGACAGCTTGCGCGAGCGGGCGCAGATGTCCTGGGAGGGGCTGAGCACCGCAGGCCCACGCAACAGCTACATCTTCCACGCTCGAGGGGCGGACGGTCGCGTTGCCGACGCCACGGCTGAAAGCCCATCCCCTGCCGTGGCGGTGGTCACCGTGCAATCGCTACTCGGCGACGGTACCGCGCCAGCTGACCTGCTCACCATCGTAAAGGCCTACCTGAGCGACGATGACCGCCGGCCCGTGGGTGACCGCTTAACCGTCCAGGGCGCGCAGGTTATTCGTTACCAGGTAAAAGCCAAGCTCTACCTGCTGACCAACGGCCCCGAGTCGGAGCCGATTCTTGCAGCCGCCGAACAACGGCTGCTGGCATACGTCCACCAGCGCCGACGCCTGGCAATGGAAGTGTCCGAATCCGCCCTGCACGCCGCTGCGTTCGTCGAAGGTGTGCGCAAGGTTGTATTGGAAGACTGGGTCGACATCATCGCCACTGAGGAGCAGGCGCCCTACTGCACCGGTGTTACCGTGACGCGGGGTGTCGAGTAATGGGCGCCCAGCGACTGCTGCCGGGAAACTCCACGCTGCTTGAGCGCAACGCGGCGCAAGCGCTCGCACACATTCAGCGAGTGCCCATTCCTCTGCGGCAGCTGTGCAACCCGGACACCTGCCCGCTACCGGCGCTGCCCTACCTGGCCTGGGCCTTTTCTGTCGACCGATGGGACAGCAACTGGAGCGAAGCCACCAAGCGCGCGGCCATTCGATCATCCCGGTACATCCACGCCCATAAAGGCACGATCGGCGCCCTGCGCCGCGTGGTTGAGCCGCTGGGCTATCTGATCGAGGTGATGGAGTGGTGGCAAACCGTACCCGAGGGGGTACCTGCCACTTTTGCCTTGAAAGTCGGCGTGCTGGACACCGGTATCACCGAAGAAATGTACCAGGAGCTGACCTGGCTGATCGATGACGCCAAGCCGCTCACGCGCCATCTCACCGGCCTGGCCATCAACCTCACCAGCGACGGCACGCTGCACGTTGGCGCGGGTGTGTATGAAGGCGATGAAACCAATGTCTACCCGCCAGCCCAAGACGACATCGATGTCGTCGGCTTGATAGGCGTCAGCGGCCGCGAACACAGTATTGATACCCTGGACGTATACCATGATCGATAAAGACTCCAAGTTCTTAGCCATCCTCACCGCTGTCGGTGAGGCTAAGCTGGCCAACGCTATCGGCCTGGGTTTGCCCTGGCTCCTCACTGAAATGGGCGTGGGCGATGCCAACAACACCGACCCGATCCCGGATCGAATGCAAACGGCCTTGATCCACGAACAACGCCGAGCGCCGCTCAACCAGTTGCGCGACGATGAGGCTAACCCTGGCCTGCTGATCGCCGAACAGATCATCCCTGCCGACGTTGGCGGATGGTGGGTGCGGGAGGTGGGGTTGTATGACGTTGATGGTGACTTGGTCGCTGTTGCGAATTGTGCTCCCAGTTACAAGCCGTTGCTGGAGCAAGGGTCGGGACGCACTCAAGTCGTTCGTATGACTTTTGTTGTCAGCAGCACCGCTAATGTGGTGTTGAAAATTGACCCTTCGGTTGTCCTTGCCACTCGCCAGTACGTCGACGATAGAACCTATGCCTACGTACCTGTGCAGCAAGGGGGCGGCAAAGGGCAGGCCGATCTCAACAAAATTTTCCTTGGTTTCGGCACCAACAACAGGTTGAAGGCAACTGTCGATGATACCGATCTTGGTAGTGTTGTTTTCGACTCAAATACCGCTAGCGAAGAAGCATCTGGAGTCATACCGCTCGCAACTCTAAAGGCTGTTCAACTGGGTGATGATGACACGTCAGCGGTAACGCCCAAAAAACTGCGCCTGGGGTTTTCCATTTCCCTGGGGCAAAACGGACACGTCGCTTTTCCAACCTGGATGTTGGGCCTGATTTTTCAATGGGGGGTTGTCAGAGATATTCCCGCCGCAAGTTCGGTCCCAGGCTCAATTGGGCCAACCTTAGATATCACACTGCCGATCGTCTATCCAACCGCCGCACTGGTCGTGGCCGGGTCCATGAACTTCACAACCATGTCGACAACGTCCGCCTTCACTCCAGGGGCAGTCATCGTTTCTAACGCGGTTGTACGGTTTCAAAACAACTACACGGCATCCGCCGGAATTATTTCCTGGTGGTCGGTCGGCTGCTAATGGGGCTAATCATGACGAAGTATTACTACGGTCCGTCCAGTAAAGGGTTCTACAACACGGATGTTCACTCGAAAGAGCAAATCCCTGCGGATGCCGTCGGCATCTCTAACTCGCTCTACGAAACGCTGCGTGATGGGCAGTCCGGGCTTAAACGAATAGAGATCGATAAGGACGGAATGCCGGCGCTTGTCGATGTTGCCGACCAAGACGACGAGCGTGCCGCTGATGAAGAGCGCTATTGGCGTGACACTGAGATCGAGAGCATTAAGTGGTTACGAGAACGTCACCGCGACGAAACTGAGCAAGCGCAAAAAAACACCCTGACTGTAGATCAGTACAAGGAGTTGCTGGCCTATATACAGACGCTACGCGACTGGCCGCAGCTGGAAGGCTTTCCAGGCGCTGAGCACAGGCCTGTAGCACCGCCATGGATCGCTGAGCACATTCGCTCTGGACACTAACCAGTCGGTTTCATCCCTATCAACGCCGCGCCTCGGCGGGGTGTTGTCGTTTCTGGAGAACGCTTTATAAGCCTCCTTCACGGAGTTACCGTCAGCCTGGTCGATAACGGTTCGTTGTAACTGTTATTTCTACAAGCCCCCGCGCTCGCCCAACCGGCGCGCGCGCGGCAGCCTGTGCAGTGTCATCCATCACAGCACAGGCACAACCCATGGCCGATTATCTCCACGGCGTGCGGGTCCTCGAACTCAACGACGGCACCCGCCCCATTCGCACCATCCCCACCGCCGTTATCGGCATGGTTTGCACGGGTGACGACGCAGACCCGATCGCATTCCCGTTCGACACGCCTGTATTGCTGACCAACGTACAAAGCGCCATCGCCAAGGCTGGTGCGAAAGGCACCTTGGCCCCAAGCCTGCAAGCCATCGCCGACCAGACTAAGCCCTACACCATCGTGGTAAGGGTCAAGGAAGGCGAAGACGAAGCCTCCACCACCAGCGCCCTGATCGGTACTACCACCCCGACCGGCCAGTACACCGGTATGAAAGCGTTGCTCGCCGCCAAGGCCCGCGTGGGCATGACGCCGCGCATTCTCGGCGTACCAGGCCTAGACAGCCTGCAGGTGGCCACCGCCCTGGTATCGATCGCCAAAGACCTGCGCGCGTTTGCCTACCTCAGTGCATTCGGCTGCAAAACCAAGGAAGAGGTGGTCGCCTACCGCGAGAACTTCGGCGCCCGCGAAGCCATGCTGATCTGGCCGGAGTTTCAGAGCTGGGACACCGTCACCGACAAAACAACCAACGCGTCGGCAGTGGCTAGGGCGCTGGGCCTACGTGCCAAGATCGATCAGGAAACCGGCTGGCACAAGACCCTCTCCAACGTCGCCGTCAACGGCGTGACCGGCATCAGCGCCGACGTATTTTGGGATCTGCAAAACCCGGCCACCGACGCCAACTACCTCAACAGCAATGACGTCACCACCCTCATCAACGAAAGCGGCTTCCGCTTCTGGGGTAGCCGCACCTGCAGCGACGATCCGTTGTTCGCCTTCGAAAACTACACCCGCACCGCCCAAATTCTCGCCGACACCATGGCCGAGGCTCAAATGTGGGCCATGGACAAGCCCATGCATGCGTCCCTGGTCAAAGACATCATCGGCGGTATCAATGCCAAGTTCCGCGAGTTGGTTGCCCAGGGCTACCTGATCGGCGGTAGTTGCTGGTACCCGGAAGATATCAACGACAAGGACACCCTCAAGGCCGGCAAGCTGACGATCGACTACGACTACACCCCTGTGCCGCCCCTGGAAGACCTCACCCTGCGCCAGCGCATCACCGACCGCTACCTGATGCAGTTCGCCAACGCCGTCAACGCCTGAATCGGACCTCCCCGCGAGGGGAGTTAACCGCGTGCCATAACCTCAGAGGACACCGCCATGGCCCTGCCCCGCAAACTCAAAAACATGAATATGTTCAACGACGGCAACAGCTACGCCGGTGTAGCCAAGACCGTCACATTGCCCTCCCTGGGGCGAAAGATGGAAGCCTATCGCGCCGCCGGCATGAACGGCCCGGTAAAGGCTGACCTGGGTATGTCCGACGACGGTATCCAGCTGGAATGGAAACTCGGTGGGCTGGACCTGATCGTGCTCAAGCAGTTCGGAGCGGTAAATGCTTCCGGTGTGGCGTTGCGCTTCGCGGGTGCCTTCCAACGAGATGACACCGAAGAAGTCAGCGCCGTGGAAATCTCCGTGCGCGGCCGCCACGAGACCATCGAAATGGGCGACGCCCAACCAGGTGAAGACACTGAACACTCCATTACCACCACCTGCAGCTACTACAAGCTGACAGTCGACAACGAAGACATCATCGAAATCGACCTGCTCAACTTCATCGAGAACGTCGGCGGCGTCGACATGCTGGAGAAACAGCGCACTGCCATCGGCCTCTGATACTCGACCTCGATCGCTAACCGCATACGTTCATCATCAGGAGCTTTTCCATGAAAACCGCAACGACTGAACAACCAGAAGTGCAACCACTCGCCGACGACAACACCGTCATTCTCGACACGCCGATACGTCGAGGTACCACCACCATCGATAGCATCACCCTGCGCAAACCCAACTCGGGCGAGCTACGCGGCGTGAGCCTGTCCGATCTGTTGCAGATCGACGTCGACAGCTTGGTCAAGGTGGTGCCGCGCATCAGCAACCCTACCCTCACCGCCGTAGAAGTCACGTCGATGGACCCTGCCGACTTGTTCGCACTCGGCGCCAAGGTGTCTGGTTTTTTGCTACAGAAATCGATGAAGAAGGACGCATCCCTCGTTGCGTAGAAGACGCCATGGCCGACCTGGCTGTGGTTTTTCACTGGGCTCCGGCTGACATGGATCAGTTGGGCTTGCATGAACTGATGGAGTGGCGCGAACGCGCCAGGGTGCGGAGTTCTATTGATGGCAAATGATCTGCGGCTACGGGTACTGCTCAGTACCATCGACAGGGCCACCGCACCGCTCCGGCGCATCACAGCGGGAAGCACTGACACCGCGAGAGCATTGAAAGCGGCCCGTGATCAGCTCAAAGGTCTGAAGGATCAACAGTCCAATATTGCATCCTTCAAAAAACAACAAGGCGCTATCGCGACGACATCAGAAAGGCTCAATACCGCGCAGGAAAAACTGCGCCAGTTGAAAGCGACGATGAACACCAGCGGCAACGCCGCCTCAGGCAAATTCAAAAATGACCTGCGAAAAGCCCATGAGGCCGTGCGAGACCTCACCACCAAACTGCAGGCGCAGCGCAAGGGGCTGACGCCGCATATGGTCAAGCTAAGGGAAGCCGGCATCGCGACCGGCAAGCTGGGCGAACATGAGGCGCGCTTGAAAACACAAGTCGACGCGGTCAACCGCTCGCTCAGCACGCAGCGCGACCGCCTCACCGCCGTTGGAAAGCGACAAGCCGCCCTGGCAAGCGCACGGGCAAAATACGACAAGCAAAGACAACTCACCCAAACCATGGCCGGCAATGGCGCGATGACTGCTGCCAGCGGTGGGGGTGCGCTTTATGCAGGCGCTCGTTTTATAGCGCCCAGTGTGGAGTTCGACGCCAGCATGAGCCGCGTCCAAGCTATCAGCCGATTGGACAAAAACGACGGACAGATGAAAGCCCTGCGCGAGCAGGCGCGGGAATTGGGTGGATCCACCCGATTCACCGCTGTGCAAGCAGCAGACGCTCAGGGTTACCTGGGTATGGCGGGGTTCGATCCGAAGGCGATCAAAGCCGCCATGCCCGGCATGCTTGATTTGGCAGCAGCAGGTGGCGCAGACCTGGCACAGACCGCCGACATCGCGTCGAACATCATGTCGGGCCTGGGTATGCAGGCCGATCAGATGGGGCGACTCGGTGATGTGCTGGTAGGCACGTTCACCCGCTCCAATACAAACCTGCAGATGCTTGGCGACACGATGAAATATGCAGCGCCCATGGCAAAAACCTACGGTGTTGAGCTGGAGGTTGCCGCCGCAATGGCAGGAAAACTGGGGGACGCGGGCCTTCAGGGCAGCATGGGCGGCACCGCACTCAGCACCATCATGAACCGACTGGCCGCGCCACCGAAGGCCGCACGTAAAGCCCTGGAAGAACTGCAGATCCAAACCGCAGATGCCCAGGGCAACCTTCGGCCGATGCCCGATTTGCTCAAAGAGATCTACGATAAAACCCAAGCCATGGGCACGGCCAAAAAAGGGGGTTTGTTCAAGGCGCTTGCCGGCGAAGAAGCGGTCAAGGGTATGGCGCAACTGGTGGACCAGGCCGGGATCGGGGAGCTGCAAAAACTGATTGCCACGCTGCGAGAAACCCAAGGGGAAGCCAAGAAAACTGCCGACGTCATGTCCGACAACCTCAAGGGTGACCTGACGGCCCTCAGTAGTGCCTGGGCCGACTTCGGAATCGAGTTGGGGAAGCAACAGAACGGGCCACTACGGGAGCTGGTTCAGTCGGTCATCAGCGTCGTTAGAGGGATCAAAGCCTGGGCGAAGGAAAATCCCTTGCTGAGTGCAGGTCTGGTCAAAACTGCGGCAATCATTGCAGCGCTGATGGTGGCGGTGGGCAGCCTGATGGTGACAGTCGCCAGTGTTCTATTACCGTTTTTGGCCCTGCGGTTTATGTTTGCTCAGTTGGGTGTTCGCCTGCCGGGCTTGATCAGCCTGCTGTGGAACCTCGGCAAAACCGTCCTGCCCTTTGTCGCCAAGGCTTTGTTTCTATTGGGCCGTGCCTTGCTACTCAACCCCATAGGCCTGGCCATTACTGCCATTGCCGGCGCCGCCTACCTGATCTACAAAAACTGGGACGCGGTGAAAACCTACTTCAGCAGCGCCTGGGACGAAATCAAGGCTGGGTTCAGCGGTGGCGTCAAAGGCATCCTCACTGTACTCACCAACTTCAGCCCTCTCGGCCTGGTCTACCAGGCCTTTGCCGGGGTCATGAGTTACCTGGGTGTGGACTTGCCAGGTCGCTTTACCGAGTTCGGGGGCATGATCATCGACGGCTTGATCAATGGATTGACCAGCGGTTTGGGGCTGCTCAAGGACACCATGGGCCGCATCAGCGACTCGACCATCGGTTGGTTCAAGGAAAAGCTCGGCATACACAGCCCATCTCGGGTGTTCGCCGAGCTGGGCGGGTTCACGATGGCAGGCTTGACGCAAGGACTGGAAGGCGGCCAGAAAGGCCCGCTGGCCGTGCTGACCAGCATGAGTAAACAGCTGACAGCCGCCGGCACCCTGGCCCTGGGTGCCGCCGCGATGCCAGCGATTGCTGTGGACAACACGCCCCCGATCAGCAGTGCTCCCGCTGCAGCCGTTTACGACAGCCACGACACCTACCAATTCACCATCACCGCTGGGCCTGGCACCGACCTGCAAAGCCTGGAAAAGAGCATCCGCACCATGCTTGCCCGCATCGAAAACGAAAAGAAGGCGCGCCAGCGCAGCAAACTTTCTGACCTGGAATAACCACCATGATGATGGCCCTCGGCATGTTCGTGTTCAGCCTCAGAACCGCCGCCTACCAGGAGCTGCAACGCCAAACCGATTGGCGCCACGCCAGCAACAACCGCGTCGGCGCCGCCCCTGCACGACAGTTCGTGGGACGCGGCGAAGACAGCATCACCCTTCCCGGCATCATCCTCCCCGAACTGGCCGGCACCGCCCTCAGCCTCGACGCCTTGCGCCTGATGGCAAACACCGGCAAGGCCTGGCCCATGGTGGAGGGCACAGGGCGGATTTACGGTCTGTGGGTAATCGACAGTTTGAGCGAGAACAAGACCATCTTTTTTCCCGACGGTACTGCAAGGCGCATTGAATTCACTCTGAGCCTCAAGCGTATCGACGATGACCGCATCGACTTGCTCGGCGCGGGTACCCACATCGGCGTCAACATCCTGCGAGGCCTGCTGTGATCGAGTCCAATATCTCCGAAGTTACTGGCTATGTGCGCAACACGACAGAGCGCTACGTCCGTGATGCCGCCTACCCCGTGCCGACCTTTCGGCTCACCGTCGACGGCCGGGACATCGCCCAACTGATCAGCCCACGCCTGATGAACCTGGAGCTGACCGACAACCGCGGCGTCGAGGCTGACCAACTCAGCATCACGCTCAGCGACCACGATGGCCTACTGTCAATCCCACCCAAAGGTGCAGTGCTGCGGATGTGGCTCGGCTGGAGCGATACCGGCCTGGTAGACAAAGGCACCTACACCGTCGACGAAACCGAACACAGCGGCGCGCCGGACGTACTCAGTATCCGCGCCCGATCGGCCGACTTGCGCAAGGGTCTTAAAACCAAACGTGAGCGCAGCTGGAGCAACACCACTCTTGGCGCGGTCTTGGCCGATATCGCCACGGGTAACGGCCTAACCACAACCGTCGCTGAAACCCTCGGCGGATTACCCATCCTGCAACTCGACCAAGCCAACGAATCCGACGCCAACCTGATCACCCGCCTGGGCGAAGAATTCGACGCGGTGGCCAGCGTCAAAGCCGGCTGCTTGTTGTGCCTTCCTGCGGGCGGTGGCAAGACCGCCAGCGGCCTCGATCTGCCGCACATCACCCTCACCCGCGCCGACGGCGACCAGCACCGCTACCTGCAAGCCGACCGCGATAGCTATGACGGTGTGCGGGCGTACTTCTACGACGTGAACAGTGCCAAAAAACAGGAGGCGATTGCAGGTGGCGGTGACAACCTCAAAGACCTGCGCCATACCTACAGCGACCAGCAGTCTGCCCTGCGCGCCGCCCGAGCCGAGTTCCGTCGCCTGCAGCGCGGCAGCGCCACCCTCGCCTACATCCTGGCCAGGGGCAGGCCGGATCTGATACCCGAACTGACGTACACGCTCCAAGGCGTGAAGGCGGAAATCGACGAGATCGTCTGGTACGGCGGTAACGTGCAACACAGCCTCAGCGCGGACGGCGGGTACACCTTGAGCTTGGAACTGGAGAGCAAATTGCCCGAGGATGGGGTTGAAGATCTGGTGGAGGAAAGCGAGGGGGATTACACGGGGATCATCGCTTACTACCGCGATCCGAAAACAGGGAGGGAAAAGACAGTGACTGCGGGGGATCCGACCAAGCCGAGACGTTTGAAGTGGTTGTATTCAAACCAGCATACGGCGAAACGGGCGGTGGATCGGGAGTGGGGGAAATTGCGCAGTTAACTACGCACATCCAGTTTTGTTGTCGCACTCTTCTCTCAAAGAAGGATCACAAAAAAGTGAAACAGCTCTAAACACAACGTAAGACACGATAGTGATAGACGTCCAAGTAATTGCCGCCCACGGCACAGCTTCCATCTCAGAATAATAAAAAAACATACCAATTGCGACACCGAAGGAAACGAGTACAACCAAGCCGACTACCTCTAACAATATAGCCTGATACCGATATCTACTACGAAGCAACTTGTAAGGCGCATCGAATTTTAATTTTACCGCATTATGCTTTCCTTTAATCAAATCCCATTCCGCGGTCATCTCAAGAAAAATAGTGGACAGGGTATTTCTTTGATTCAATATCAAAAACAACATGAAAATTGCAAAAATAAGCGAACTCACAAGAATAAAAAAATTCTTTAAAGAGAACCCGTTAACCACTTCCATTTGACCGCACACAACAACCAATGCGACTGGAATCGCAAGAAGCTGATTCTGTATATCAGAGAAAACCTTATTAATTTTAGACAGCGCTTCAAACTTGCTCTTTTCGACCTCGGCCTTTATTTTCTGGAAAGAAAACTCCGAAACATATAACTGATAGCTGGATGATACACGCCGCGCAAACTCTTCAAACCTAGACATAATCAGGCCCACATGAAACTTTTCGCCACCAACCTCCTTCTTCATCTCCAGAAGTATAGATTTAACAATAGTACGTTTTTGCTCCACGTGAGTTTCTGTATTCATATACTCCTGAGCAAACTCTGCGACCCCACTCAGACAAGACATTTCCTCTCGACTATATTCAAGGAACAGCTCAATTTTTTCCCCATGAAAGAAAATTAACTTCGCAGCGCCTTTAGGAACGACGTGATCAGCTAACGGAGGAGAAAATAACCCTATCAACGTAACAGCATCAACATACGAACGCACTATTTGAGGGGCGACATCATAATCACCATCAAACAAATAGTCGACATCAGCCAAATAAAATTTGGCTGGTACAGACTGACGGCGCTGACTAGTAGCAAGCAAGTCTTCTAACGAGAAAGCAAAAAAAGCATTCTGCTCCAGAGGAGGCATAAAAAACACCTCTCTGTTAACAGAGGACGAACTTTGGAGCATTCCAAACTGCTCCAACTTCGTAGAGGCCTCTTCAAATACTTCTTCAGGAAGACTACCCCTCAAACGGCCTTGCTCGATCGTGCGATCTTCCAGCAGCTTGTAAACCGCGACAGCTAGCTCAATCTTCGTCGTTGGCAGCATTTTGAGCACCGAGAGCCTTATCCATCTCAGCGAGCAAGTCTGCTGGAGGATTCATTATAACTAAACCTTGCAACTCCGGATCATAATAAACAGTTTCATTCCGAAGATCATTAACATCAAAGCTTACACTAACACTACCAAACCGTCTACTAACTCTCATTAACTTTTTGTAAGTAGCAGGATTGGGTGAAAAAACCTCGCTCACCTCGTATTCATTATCTCTTATGAAATTTATGAACGACTCAGGAGCTTGATCGTTTATGATTGCAGACAATGCCACCAAATTTACTGGCTCATCATTGGCTTTTTTTTCAACACAATGAGCATATAGGCGATCAGTGGCGACTTGCCTTTTCAGTGGCTCCCAACCCTGACTTTCAAAATAATCGTTCAGCGCTGCGACCGTCACCTCTGTATTATGTCGAGCATCAGTATACTCAGTACACGCCAATGCTACTCGAAAATACTTAGTGACATCCGCATCAGCCGCCCGTCTTTTTATAAACGAAAGATATGGCTGCTCATTATTTTGCCACTTTTGAATATCAATCCGTGCTGCCTCGTACAAATGGCTAACGTCAAATGACAAGGAGTCATTCAAATCAAGAGTCGCTTCATCAATGCCTACACCTTCCTTAAGCTTCAACATTGCTATAAGAAGCCAATCTCTGCCCTGATTATGATATCGAACAAAAAGCGGCCAGGTCGTTGTAGCCATCCACTGCTCTTGCATAGGAACAGATATTAGAGAACACACGCCCCGACTAAATTCGACGAGATCTATTTCCTGATCGATATATCTTTTCATGAGAACGGGAAACTGATGAATTAACGCATTATCACCAAATGTCCCGTACCCGTTACTTAATCGCGTGTAAAGGGTTAAAACTTCGCCCCCCAAGGTATCAAGGCGCGCATCAATAGGCAGTACAACACCACGCGGCTTTATTGTTACCGCATCATCACCGTTAGTTTCACGAGCTTTAAGAACCCCATGAATAATCGATTCAGTAATTTCCATAATTCTGCTGCGCCCTAGCTAATTAATTTAATGATGGATAAAGCGCCGTTTATTTTTTCGGCCTTACCATCGAAGGCATAAATGGGAGGAAAACATATCGAGAAGGCCGTGGCGCTGTGCATAGATCACGTCCCTATGTCGATTCGGCAGACTCGTAATCCCTGTAATCGGGCTTTGACGAGTGGATCATCGGCGCCCTTGCCTGACTGATCCGTTCTTAATGAGTACAGATTATGCTGGCAGTTTGGTATCGGCAAGGGCCTGGGTCAAATCCTTGAGGCGTTGCTCAACATCCATTAAGCGTGTCTTTTCTTCAGCAGCGCTTTGTATTCCCCGCTTACCAGCCTCTCCCTGTGAACGGAACAGCTCAAGAATGGCCTCCTCCTGTGGATTAGCGGTCAGCGGTTCGGCAGGTGGCGCCGAAACACCCCGCAACATTGATCCTTCGCCAGTGAGTACCCAATCGAGTGACAGCCCATACTCCACTGCAACCTTTACACACAATGGGTAAGGAACAGAATTTCTAGACCGCCAGTTACCCAAAGTCGGCCGATTTGTGCCTGTGACTTCACATAGCTGGGAATCGTTCTTCACACCGAGTGCAATCTGAAGCCGGTCTAGGACACAAGTCGCACTTTTTTTATCCAATTAGTGAGATTCCGATAAAACCAACGAATGCTAAAAAGTTCTCACCTTCCCTTAATCCCTTAAGCGCCGAACTCGATTCGGCGAACTAAGCATCCAGCTTTTCAGTGGAGCCCAAGCCGAAGCCTGGGCTGAAGACCGTCAACAAGATGTCAAGTTGACGTCCCGATTAGCACCTCAGCCACCCGACGAATGTACCGCCGGTCAGGCTGGGACATATCCCTGTACCACGTAAGGAGCCTCCTCTCGTCATCCGTTAACGGGAAGGTATCGATGGCTTTCTTATCGTTAGGGCTGCCACTGGATCCGCTTTCATCCGACATGATCATCACTCCGTTGATTACATAGTCGGATTAGCGTTAGGGAGGGAAGGCGGAATTGGAGTGGGCCGTTTTAGATTGCAGCTGTAGGACTATTCCTTACCTTTAGAAGATAACTCCCACATAGCGTCTACGATCCGATGAATCGCCTCTTGGTCTGCCTGGGGCAACGTTCTGTAGCGATTTACCAGCTTGTCTTCTACAGCAGTAAAACCTTCGACGACCTGCGGCGTCGCCACCCCGGTTACCACGTAGAGGATGTCGACTCCCCTTTGCGCGACTGCTGCAAGGTATTCAGCATCAGGACTCCGATCGCCCTTTTCGTAGTTGAACTGAGAAGTTTTCGCCACGCCTGCAATCGCGGCGAAATCCGCCTGATTGAAACCCAAGCGCACGCGCTCCTCCCTTAGCCTTTCACCAATATTCAACAAATCGACCTCTTTTAGATTTGACTATTCAACACTCATTGAATAACCTCTTCCTGTCATCACACGAAACCACACGAAACGAACTATGCCGAACCCATCCCCTATCGAGCAAGCGCGCCAAGACGCCCGCGACCGCCTGTCACGGCTTGGAATATCGGCCAAAGACTGGGCTGAAAGGCACGAATTCAATCCCTCGACGGTGTACGCGGTCTTGAACGGGCAAAAGAAGTGTTTGCGTGGTGAAGCCCATCGCGCAGCCGTCCTGCTCGGAATCAAAGACGGCGAGTTAACAAGCTAAGTCGTTCGGTACGAGGGAGAAACCAGAATATGAAACGCCCAGTTCTAGCGACTAAACGACAAGTAATGAGTGCCGTGATCTGCGCCTACCCAGGCGGTCGTGAATGTGCAGCCGCGCGCCTTGGATACGAGCTTAAGAAGTTCGATAACCACATCTACGAAAACGCTGGCAGCCGCCCTTTGAGCGACGAGCAGATCCACCAGCTGGAGCAGGATGCCGGCACCACGCACCTGCCGGAATACATTGCGGCGCTGTACGGCGGCATGTTCGTTCCGCTCGCAGCACCTGAGACGCTGGATAACGTCGAGTTGTACAGCCGCTCGGTGAAGACAGCCGCCAAACGCGGCGCGGTCGACCAGTTCATCGCTAAGGCACTGGAGAACGGCGAAATAGATAAGGGTGAAGCCGAAACGATCCTGGCCGCGCACCGCCGCTATATGTCGGCCCGCCATGCGGAAGTGCTTGCCACCATTCTGCTGCATAGCCAGGGAGCCAAACGGTGAGTACTTACAAATTGGTTTGCCCCCACTGCCACGGCCGCATGCGTATCCGCACCAGCGAAGGACAGCACATATTTCTGCGTATCACCTACATGCAATGTACCAACGAGGCCTGCGGCTGGGCGGTGCGTGCTGAATTTCAAATGACCCACGAACTGAGCCCCAGCGGCATGCCCAACCCTGCTGTAAAGCTGCCGGTTGCGGACGTGGTCATTCGTCGCCAAGCAATGAAAACCGCCAATGATCAACCCGATCTGCTGGACCAAATGGAAATGGAGGGTGCGTGATGAATACAGCTACCGATACCGACTACCAGGAATACCAAGCGGCCATGCAAGCCGCTGGCCTGTCCTTCCTGCAGCGCCACCAGGGTGAACACCTGGGCAACGACCAGTTGTTGTTCTGTCGCGCGGTACAGCACCTTGTGGGCGGCCTGGAGGTTCCTTTGCACATGGCTGAAAAACTGATCAGCCGCGCCTATGGCGAACTCAAATCCAACAACGACCGACACCAGCTGGACGTCGACGCCAGCGACGGTGCCATTGCAGTTATCACCGACCCGGCCAGCGGTATGACCTGGGCTGTGCCGGTCAGCCTGATTTACCAACGCATCATCAACGCACCGGAAAACCGCCGACTGCGCCTCGTAACACTGTAACCCCCGACGCCCCCCGCCCTGCCCCGCTTCCAATGGGTTTGGGTGAGCTTTGCCCGCAATCCGAGGTGGACCATGGAAATCGACATCGCCATCACCGCAAAACTGCCCCGCGACCAAGCCGAAGCCTTGCTGCAGGACCTGCGCGCTGAGTACTCGGTGTTGTTCAACGAGCACTGGTATGACGATCGCTTTCGCATGATCCCCGAGGGTTTGCGGCATGGCTCGTTGCTGACTGCTTTCCCTGCGTTGGCTGCAAAAAAACGCCTGATTGGCGCCCTTAAATACAGCCTCGGCGAAGTGAAGTAGGCCCGATGACAATGGAATCCAAATTACGCGCCGACGTCTTGGATCGCCTGAAATCCGATTATGGGTTCAAGCACAAGGCCGGCAAATACATGCGGGAAGGCAAGTGCCCAGCCTGCAACAAAAAGGAGCTGTTCGCGTTCCACGATAACCCCATGGTCATTCGCTGCGGCCGTGGCAAATGCGGCCAAACCTGGCATGTCAAAGAACTCTACGAAGATCTATTCAACGATTGGAGTACCCGCGCACCGGCCACCGAACAGCACCCCAATGCCACCGCACGCGCCTATTTGGAGTTTGCTCGGGGTTTCCGTTTCGAGGTTATCCAGGGCTGGTTTACCCAGGACTCCTACTTTTCCAACGAGCTGAACGAAGGTAGCGCCACCGTGCGGTTCCCGCTCGATAAAGGCGGCTACTGGGAAAGACTGATTGATCGGCCGCATCGTTTCGGCAAGATGAAGGCGCGCTTCAAGCCCGGAGACAGCCCCCGTGGCGTGTGGTGGTGCCCGCCGTGCGTCGAGCTGCTGGATGTCAAAGAACTATGGATTGTCGAGGGCATCTTTGACGCCATCGCCCTGGTACACAACGGCATTGCGGCGGTCTCGGCAATGTCATCCGGCGCCTATCCCGAGGAATCACTGAAAGAGCTCGCCCGTCAGCGCGGTAGCAAGCTGCCCAAGTTGGTTTGGGCGTTGGACAACGAGCCAGGCGCTCACCGCTACACCAAACGCTGGGTGCGCCAGGCACGCGAACTGGGCTATGCCTGCGAGGCGGCACAGATCCCTCAGCCCGACAGCCGCAAGATCGATTGGAACGACCTGCACCAGCGCTGGACCTTTATCGACGACGCGGAGAAACGAGCCGAGCAGACCTGCAAAGACCTATCCACTGCGCGCTACCACGGCTCCCTACTGATTGCAGAGAACGCAGCCGAGAAAGGCGTGTTGATGTACGACTGGCGCGAGCGTCATGAATTCCACTTCGGTTTCGACAGCCATTTGTACTGGTTCAAGATGGATCTGGAGAAATTCAACAAGGCCATGCAGGGGCTGGAGTCTTCCACCCGCCACGAAGACCAACTGCTGAATGACGAGCAACGTCGTCAAAAAGCGCTACGCCAATGCGGTGGCGTGGTCGAAATCGCCAACTGCTACCCCCAGGCTCTGTACTTCCAACGCAACGAAGTTACCGACGAGTCCTGGTACTACTTTCGCGTGGACTTCCCCCACGACGGCGGTAGCGTCAAAAACACCTTCACTGGTGGCCAGGTCGCCGCCGCCAGCGAATTCAAGAAACGCCTGCTCAGCATGGCAGCCGGCGCGGTATTCACCGGCAGCGGGCAGCAGCTCGACAAGATCATGAAAGACCAGCTCTACGGTCTGAAAACCGTGGAGACCATTGACTACGTGGGCTACAGCAAGGAACACGGTGCATACGTGTTCGGTGATCTCGCCGTACGCAACGGCGTGATCAGCCAAGTCAACAAAGAAGACTTTTTCGAGTTCGGCAAGCTGCGCCTTAAAACGCTGCAGAAGTCGATCTCAATGCACATCCAGCGTGACGCTAAGCAATACCGCAGCGACTGGCTGCCAATGCTTTGGCTGTGTTTCGGCGCCAAAGGCATTGTCGCCCTAGCCTTCTGGTTTGGTTCGCTGTTCGCCGAGCAGATCCGCGCACAGTACAAGTCGTTCCCCTTCTTGGAAGTCACGGGCGAAGCCGGCGCCGGCAAAACCACCCTGCTCATGTTCCTGTGGAAACTGCTGGGCCGTGAATACGAAGGCTTTGACCCTTCAAAATCAACCCGTGCAGGCCGTCAGCGAGCCATGGGCCAGGTTTCCAACATGCCGGTGGTGCTGATCGAGGGTGACCGCAACGAGCCGGACAAGGTGCATGCCAAGGGCTTCGACTGGGACGAGCTGAAAGACTTCTTCGGCGGCGGCACGCTGGGCACCAAAGGGATGAAAACCAGCGGTAATGAAACCTACGAACCGCCGTTTCGCGGGGCTATTGCCATCAGCCAGAACGCCGATGTCAGCACCTCTGAAGCCATCTTGACCCGGATTATCAAAACTCACTTTGCTCGTCCGGAAGTGACCACTGAGAGCCGGGCAGCGGCAGACAACCTCAACCTGATTCCAGTGGAACAGCTCAGCCACTTCCTGCTGATGGCCGTGCGTACCGAAGCCCAGATCATGGCGAAATTTGCCGAACGCGTTCTGGTACACGAGCAACAGCTGCGCAAGCTCAAGGACATCCGCGTCGAGAGGATCATCAAGAACCACAGCCAGATCATGGCCCTGGTCGACTGCCTGTGCCTGATCTGCCCGCTGAACGAAAACCAGCGGGTCACCACCCACCAAGCCCTGACCATCATGGCGTTGGAGCGCCAGTCAGCGATCAGCGCCGACCATCCACTGGTGGCCGAATTCTGGGAAGTCTACGAGTACTTGGAAAGCCTGGGCGAAGGCCCGCAGGTCAACCACAGCTCCGACCCCAAGTTGATCGCCATCAACCTCAACGAATTCGCCGAGCTGGCGAGTATTCATCGCCAGAACCTGGCCGACCTCAAGACCTTGCGCTCGCTGCTTACCGAGAGCCGCAGCCGCAAGTTGATGGAAACCAACAAAGCCACTTACAGCGCGGTTCGCGCCTCGCAGAGCGTTGGCAATGCCTTGTTCAACAAACCGTTAACCGTGCGCTGCTGGGTGTTCCAGAGCGCGTAACACCAGGTCGGAACTTATGAGGGGTTAGACATGAAGTGGGCAGTAAAACGAAACAGAGATGGCCAGGTACAGCAGAACTGCTGGATCAGCGACAACGGTTACACCGTGGCGGAATGTCGGTTGCCAGAGTCGCGCTACCCCGTTACTCGCCCAGGAGGCGGACTGCCTTTCGCTTATGCGAAAGACCGAGACGAAGTCATAAAGATCATTGAGCAAGACCAGGCCAGACGGGCCTGAAAGATGGTGTCGAGGAGCGCCAACTCCCCGACACCTACCACCCAAAGGAGAACCACCATGCAAGTGAATCAACCCCAAGGCAGCGCTGCAAAGGCTACCACAACCCCACTAATCGTCGGCGACGTCGCCACTTTGCGATCGGCGAATGGCCGCTGCATCACATCACCGCTCGACAAGCCGACATCGGACGGCCAGACCAATACATTGACCCGAGTGCTCAGGGAGGGGCGCTCATGATCAGGCACACCCTCACGCACTTCCACCTCTGCTGTGGCCTCGGCAGCGGTGCCGCTGGCTTCTGCGACTCCAAACCAGCCCTGGGCACCGTGCAAGCCGAATGGCGCTGCCTGGGCGGCGTCGACGTCGACCCTGCCGGCTTGCGCGACTTCCAGATGATGACCGGTGTGCCTGGCACGCTGATGGATCTGTTCACACGCGAACAATACACAGCCTTCCACGGCCAGCAGCCGCCCGCAGGTTGGATAGAGGCCAGCGCCGAGGATTTGCGCCGAGCAGCCGGCAACGAAGACCCGGATGCGGTGTTCATCAGCAGCCCCTGTAAAGGCGCATCGGGCCTGCTTTCCGAGTCATTGAGCCAGACACCCAAGTACCGCGCTCTGAACGAGTTGACGTTGCGGTGCGTGTGGCTGATGTGCGAAGCCTGGAAGCACAAACCGGTGAAGTTGATCGTGTTCGAAAACGTACCGCGCCTGGCAACCCGTGGCCGGTACCTGCTAGACCAAATCACCAAGCTACTCCGCCATTACGGCTACGCAGTGGCGGAAACCACTCACGACTGCGGGGAAATTGGTGGGTTGGCGCAGAGCCGAAAGCGTTTCTTGCTGGTGGCCAGGCATGTCGAGCAGGTTCCAGCGTTTTTGTATGAACCTGAAAAACGCAGCCTGCGCGCTGTCGGTGATGTGCTGAGACGCATGCCGCTAGCCGGTGATATCGAACAGGCGGGACCGATGCACCGAGTGCCAGCATTGCAGTGGAAAACGTGGGTACGCCTGGCCCTCGTGGAAGCAGGGAAGGATTGGCGCAGCCTGAGCCGGTTTGCGATTGAGGACGGATACTTGCGCGACTTCGTGATCGTGCCTGAATGCCGTGCTGGTTATATGGGAGTGCATGACTGGCAGGATACTGCGGGCACAGTCGCCGGCCGATCAGGCCCAACCAACGGCAAATTCTCGGTGGCCGACCCCCGACCCACCAGCAAATTCGAATACACCCAATACGGCGTGCTGCCCTACGACCGTCACTGCGGTGTGGTCACCGGCCAGCGCAGTCCAGGGCAAGGGACGTTCAGCGTCGCGGACCCGCGCATGGGCGGCGAGAGGCACAACAATGTGTTCCGCGTTGTGCGCAACGACAAAGCGGCTGGCACCGTCACCGCAGGGCATGGCCCCAGCTCTGGTGGGCAAGCGGTGGCTGATCCTCGGCAACCATCAAAGGGGTTCGGCAAGTATCTGGTCACTGACTACAGCAAGCATGCTGGCACGGTGATCGCCGGCAGCACCACTGGTCAGGGCGCTTTTGCCGTGGCCGATCCGGCCTACAAGAACTGGCACCCAGCGGCCAGCACGCAAAAGCTGCGCATTACGCCCTGGTGCGATAACGCCAAGACTGTAACCGGCTCGCAACAGGTTGCAAGCGGCGCGCTATCGATCGCAGATCCGCGCCCGGGCATGTCGCGAACCAAGGGCGACGCGTACCTGACAGGCGGGCATTACGGCGTAGTCGACTACAACACCCCGGCCGGCGCCGTGTCCGCCAGTGCCTGCCACGACAACGGTCGGTGGTCAGTTGCAGACCAGCGCATGCCGGCGCCCAACGACCGGCTGACCTGCATGATCACTAGCCTCGACGGCACCTGGCACCGTCCGTTCACCACACTGGAGCTAGCCGCGCTGCAATCGCTGTTTGATCCAGAGGATCACTGGTCGACAGATCCGCAGACCGCCCATGAAATCCAGGTGATGCAGCGGGTGCGCAAGATCGAGCAGGGGCGGTTCTTCTTGCTGGACGGTGCCAACGACGGCCACCACCGGGAGCGGATCGGCAACGCGGTACCGCGCGCGGCTGCAAGGGCAATGGCTGACGTGTTCGGCATGACGCTGCTGCTTTCCGAGGCTGAGGAGACGTTCATGCTCAGCAATGTGTCGATTTGGGTGCAGCCGGTGGCGATTGCGTTGAGCGTGGCTCAGCAGGAGGTTGGCGTATGACGGTATTTCTACTGCTTTACATATGCACGGACGCTAGCCGAACGGACTGCATGGTGCTACCGGCCCAGCTCTGGAACGGCCCAGATGCTTATGAGCAGTGTCTGGGAGAAGTCTCCGACCTTACTAAAGCGTTGGGTGCCCACAACCGTGAGTTACATCGGTTTGTTTGCGAATTTCAGTCCGACGGCGCGCAGCCGGCAGAAATCCGAGCGCGGCCGGTCTTCACTCATGAATCGTTTCGGATGTGAGGTGCCATATGAATACAGCCTTTATCCTGATGGCCCAATATGACGGCCAGGCGATCATCCCGCTGGAGCTGGTGTGCCGGGACTACTTCACTCACCTGACACCGGATATGTTCCAACGCAAGGTGATGAGTGGTCAGATCAAGTTGCCAATTACACGCCTGGAGCCGAGCCAGAAGTCGGCAAAGGGCGTCCACCTCACCGATCTGGCCACGTACCTGGATCTACAGCACGCTGCTGCAGTTAAAGAGCACAACCAGCTCAACGGGTTAAAACACGTCTATTGAGCCACTTCATTGATGCGGCGCCCAGTTGGACGGGCGCCCTCAATATCTTTTCGTGCCATTCCCACCCCAAATAGCGGTCGCCCTTGCCACGTAGGTGGGTGTATCGCCGCATCGAATTCCAATCTCGGTGGCCGGAAACACTCGCCACGCGCGGGATATCCCAGTCCATCTCAAATAACCGGCTGATACCTTCGTGGCGAAGGTCGTGGAAGTGCAGATCCGCGATCGCCAGGAACTTGCAGGCTTTCGTCCATGACGTGGAGATAGATTCAGGGCTGTAGGGGAAGATGTCGTCGCCGGCCTTTGGCATTGTCTGGAGGATGTGCCACGCCTCGTCCGGCAGGTAACACCACACATCGTTGCCGATCTTCTGGCCAGGGTTTTTCATGTCGCGCACCAGCACTCGCTGACCGGGTTCATCGACGTCGGACCAGCGAATACGGGTAATTTCATCCAGCCGGCGCGTGGAGAACAGGGCAAAACCCACGACTTTGAGCATATTGATGACCGTCGGGCGCCTCGCCTGCATGGCTTGGTAGTGCGTCAGCACCTTTCCCAACTCGTCCAAAGTAGGCCGGCGGTCACGCTCCCGGCTTTTCAGGTTGTAACCCAGCTTGCGCAGCACGCGCCTGGCGCCGCCCATGGCGAGCGGATCAACCTGGTAACCCCATGCGTCTTTGGCAATCGCGAGAACTGCGCCGAGGTGCGCCAGGTCATTACCAGCGGTTTGTGGCTGAACACCACCGCCCTCGGCACTCATCCGCCAGAGGGCGAAATCGACCAGGCACTGGTATTGATGTCCGTGTCGGTCAATTCGCCCAGGTACGTCTCACCGATAGCATTCAGCGTGGCACGCTTGGTCTTGCCCAGCGGCCGGGCTTTCTCGACTTCAACCAGGTAGCGATCGGTCATCTCTTTTAGCGTGGCGCCTTTGCGGCTGGCGCGCTCGATCGCGCCAGGCTCGTCCAGCTCCGATTCGCGCTTGCGCGCCCAGGCCTGGGCGGCCTGTTTTCGGGCGAAGGTCTGGCTCTCTTGGTAGACTTGCACTCCGTCGCGCTTGATGCGGATTTGAGCCGTGTAGCTCACCATCCCATCTGCCAGTTTTCTTGCCCTGATAGTCGCCATATAGAAAGTGGTACGCGTCAGTTTTTGAGTGGTACATCGTACCACCGAGGCTGTAAAAACGCCGGAAAACGCCCAAAAACACGCCCAGAACACGTTGAGTAAAATGCTAGATAAACAGAGCTTTAGCCCAGCAGAATCAAGCCCCGCACTGTCTCGGCGCTTTAGCGTTGCCCCCATGATGGACTGGACCGACCGCCACTGCCGGTTCTTCCTGCGCCTGCTCTCCAAGCACGCCCTGCTCTACACCGAGATGGTCACCACCGGCGCGATCCTGCACGGCGACCACGACCGCTTCCTGCGCCACAACGAAGCCGAGCACCCACTCGCGCTGCAGTTGGGCGGCAGTGTTCCTGCCGACCTGGCCGCTTGCGCGCGTATGGCTGAGGCTGCCGGTTACGATGAAGTGAACTTGAACGTCGGCTGCCCAAGTGATCGGGTGCAGAACAATATGATCGGCGCGATCCTGATGGCGCACCCGGCGTTGGTGGCGGATTGCGTGAAGGCGATGCGGGATGCGGTGTCGATTCCGGTGACGGTGAAGCATCGTATCGGGATCAATGGGCGGGACAGTTATGCCGAGCTGTGTGATTTCGTTGGCACGGTGAGGGACGCGGGGTGTACGAGTTTTACGGTGCATGCGCGGATTGCGATTCTGGAGGGGTTGTCGCCGAAGGAGAATCGGGATATTCCGCCGTTGCGCTATGACGTGGCGGCGCAGTTGAAGCAGGATTTCCCGGAGTTGGAGATTGTGTTGAATGGCGGGATCAAGACGCTGGAGCAGTGCCAGGAGCATTTGCAGGTGTTTGATGGGGTGATGTTGGGGCGGGAGGCTTATCACAATCCGTATGTGTTGGCGGAGGTGGATCAGCGGTTGTTTGGGAGTGAGGCGCCGGTGGTGAGTCGGGCGCAGGTGTTGGCGTTGTTGCGGCCTTATATTGCGGAGCATTTGGCGAGCGGTGGTGCGATGCATCACATTACTCGGCATGTGTTGGGGTTGGGGACCGGGTTTCCGGGGGCTCGTCGGTTCAGGCAGTTGTTGTCGGTGGATATTCATAAGGCGAGTGATCCGTTGGCTTTGTTGGATCAGGCTGGGGAGTTGTTGGAGGGGCGGTGAGGGGTTGGGTGTCAGTTAGTTTATTTGGAGGCTGACAGGCCGCTTTCGCGAGCAAGCTCGCTCCCACAGGTTTGAGTGCGGGGTGTCAGGGGGTTGGTTGGTGGCTGGGCTGGCGTTATCGCAGGCAAGCTGAACAGGCCTAATGATCCCGGACACCTCTTAAGGGCGATATGATTCGCCCAATCAGGAGGTTCCATGCAAGAACGAAAGACCTACACCCGCGAGTTCAAGCAACGTGCTGCAAGCATGGTTCTTGATGATAACTGCTCAGTTCCTGACGTCTGTGCATCGATGGACGTTGGCCCTACGGCTCTGCGCCGCTGGATTGATCAGGTTCGTAAAGAGCGTCAGAAAGGGCAGCCAGTGCCTGGTACTAAGGCAATCAGCGACGAACAGCGAGAGCTTCAACAGCTGCGAGCCAAGGTCAAGCGCCTGGAGACCGAGGCTGAAATCTTAAAAAAGGCTACGGCTCTCTTGATGTCGGATCCCGATCGTTTTTCCTGATCGAGGAGCTGAGAGAGTCGAGCTCATATCCGACCCGCCTGCTTTGTAGTGCGCTTGGTGTTTCCCGCAGCGCGTTTTATGAGTGGCTTAAGCGTCGCTCAGCGCCGAATACCAAGCGTGACGCGCTCAGAGCAAAAGTCGTGCAACTGCATGACGAAAGCCGGGGAAGTTCAGGCGCGCGGATGATCTCTCAGCACTTAAAGGCCCAGCAGATCAAAGTGGGACGGCATCTGGCCGGAAAACTCATGGCGGAGGCAAATCTGGCCAGCAAGCAGCGCCGCCGCCATCAATATCGCTCTAGAGGCGTCGAAGCATTTGTGGCCAAGAACCTGCTCGAGCGTAATTTCGAGCCAACCGCAATCAATCAGGTCTGGTGCGGCGACGTTACCAGCCTGATGGTTGGTAAACGCTGGTATCACTTGGCAGCGGTCATTGATTTGTTCGCCCGCCGAATCGTTGGCTGGGCGTTTTCTCTGATCAATGACGCCACCCTGGTTAGCAGGGCGCTGAGAATGGCGGTGGAGGTTCGAGGCAAACATGCAGGCTTGATGTTTCATTCGGATCAAGGCTGCCAATACACCAGCCAGCTCTTTCAGTCCGAACTGCTGGAGCATGGGATAACGCAAAGCATGAGCCGCAGAGGGCAGTGCTGGGACAACGCACCAACAGAACGTTTCTTCGGGACGCTCAAATCAGAGTGGGTGCCCATTAAGGGCTACACGACGGTTGAAGAAGCCAGGCAGGATATGACCAGTTTCTTCATGCGATACAATCGAATCAGGCTCCACAGCTACAACAACTACCTGTCGCCAATAGCCATGGAGCAAAAAGCGGCATAAACACCGTAATCGGTGTCCGGGATTACTTGACCAGTTCAAGCCAGCTCCCACAGTTTGAGTGCGGGGTGTCAGGGGTTGGGTGGTGGCTGGGCTGGCGTTATCGCAGGCAAGCCAGCTCCCACAGGTTTGAATGCGGGGTGTCAGGGGGTTGGGTGGTGGCTGGGCTGGCGTTATCGCAGGCAAGCCAGCTCCCACAGTTTGAGTGCGGGGGGTCAGGGAGTTGGTTGGTGGCTGGGCTGGCGTTATTGCAGGCAAGCCAGCTCCCACCGTTTTGGGTGATGGGTGTCAGGGAGTTGGTCGGTGGCTGGGCTGTTGTGGCGAGCAGGCTTGCCCTGCGTTGGGGTGCGTAGCGGCCCTGATGACTATGACGGCGTTCTGAATGAAAAACTCGATCGCCTTACTGGGGCTGCTTCGCAGCCCAACGCAGGGCAAGCCTGCTCGCCACAGCAAGGCTGCTCGCCACAGGAAGCCAGCTCTCACACGGGGCCGCGTGGGTTGGGGGAACTTGGGTTGAACCTGTCGGGGGTTTTGGTCTCCTATTTAGCACCAAGACGGGGCATTCAAACGGCTGTTTTCAGGTTGTTGCCCTCGCAAACGACTGAATGTATTTGCGCCCTTGAGCGCTTGTCGGCGCTCGGGTAATGTCATCAGACCCACAGGACAGAGCACGCCCATGACTTCCAAGCTGGAACAACTCAAGCAATTCACCACCGTTGTAGCCGATACCGGCGATTTCTCCACCCTCGCCAAGCTCAAGCCGCAAGACGCCACCACTAACCCTTCCCTGCTGCTCAAGGCGGCGTCGATTCCAGGCTATGCCACGCTGCTGGATGAGGCTGTGAAGGACTGCAACGGTGACGTGGGCCTGGCCAGCGACCGTTTTGCGGTGGCGGTAGGTCAAGAGATTCTCAAAGTAGTGCCGGGGCGTATTTCCACCGAGGTGGATGCGCGTTTGTCGTTCGATGAAGCCGCGATTCTCAAGCGTGCGCACCGTCTGATCGACCTGTACGACAAAGCTGGCGTAGGCCGTGACCGCGTGCTGATCAAGATCGCCTCCACCTGGGAAGGCATCCGCGCAGCGGAGAAGCTGGAAAAAGAAGGCATTCAAACCAACCTGACGCTGCTGTTCTCGTTTGCCCAGGCCGTGGCCTGCGCCGAAGCCGGTGTGTTCCTGATTTCGCCGTTCGTGGGCCGTATCTACGACTGGTACAAGAAGGCCAACGGCAACGACTACACCGGTTCCGATGACCCGGGCGTGCAGTCGGTGACGCGCATCTACAACTACTACAAGGCCAATGGCTATAAAACTGTAGTGATGGGTGCGAGCTTCCGTAACCTCAGCCAGATTGAAGAGCTGGCGGGCTGTGACCGCCTGACCATCAGCCCGGACCTACTGGAGAAGCTGGCGGCGGATGAAGGCAAGCTGGAGCGCAAGCTGTCGCCAGGCCATGCCGGTGAAGCGCGGGTGCATTTGACTGAAGCGCAGTTCCGTTGGGAGTCCAACGAGGACGCAATGGCGACTGAGAAACTGGCGGAGGGGATTCGTCAGTTTGCTCGGGACCAGGAGAAGCTGGAGGCGTTGTTGACTGCCAAGCTGTAAGGCAGGCGACGACAAAAAGGGCGGCACCTGTGAGGGTGCCGCCCTTTTTTGTGGTTCGCATTTCTCAAACCAGTCACCGTTCAAACTGTGGGAGCTGGCTTGCCTGCGATAGCGGTGGGTCAGCAATGAATAGGTGGCTGACATACCGCTATCGCAGGCAAGCCAGCTCCCACATTGGATTGGGTTTCAACTGAAGGTCAGTGGCGCTCTAGGGCGTTGACCAGGTCGTGGAAGGCTTCGCGGTTGGACTCGTTCAGGCCCATCAGGATCTTGTGCGCTTCCAGCACCTTAACCCGTACCACTTCTTCGGACTGGTCTTGCGAAGGCAGGTCGGTCAGGCATTCCGGGCACGGGATCGGGCGGTCAACGATGTTGAACACTTGATCAAAGCCCATGGACTGCAACAGACGGGTGATGTCTTCGTGGGTGGTGACCACAGTCGGCAACAGGCCGACCTTCTGCCGAGACAGAATGGACAACTTGGCCAGCAAGCCAAGGGTGGTGCTATCGATGCTGCGGGTTTCGGTCAGATCGATCACGATCGCTGAGAAGTTCAGCGCGGTGAAGATCCGCTCAATCGTCGCATCCAGCGCCGAACACAAGGTCAGGCGCACTTCACCGACAAACTTCAGGACGAAGGTCCCGTCTTGCTCGGCGAATTGGATTCTTCCGGTACTCATCAAAGATTCCTGCTCAACACCAATAGGGCGATATCATCCGGCATCTCCCCTAGCGTGGACAATCCAAAAACCTGCCGCAGGCCATCCAGGCTGCCGCCCGCCGACTTGACCTTTTGGGGCAAGGCGGCTTCTTTCTCTTTGAGTGTAGGCTCTGGAAGAAGGTCCAGTATGCCGTCGGACATCAGCGTAAGGCTGAACGTCGGCGGCAATTCCAGGATGTGGTCTTCGTAGGTGGCTTCGTTAAACAAGCCCACCGGCAGACCACGGCCTTCCAGGTAACGCACACTGTCGGGAGTGTATAAAACCGGCATCGGCAGGTGACCGCCGATGCTGTAGGTCAAAAGACCGGTTTCTTCATCAATCACGCCGCCAACCATCGTCACGTGCTTGCCCAGCTTGCAGCTGATCAGGCCTCGGTTGATGTGGCCCAGCACCTCGGAGGGGGTGAACTCCGGCAAGGTGCCATTGCGCTTGGATTCGAACAACAGCCGTGTGGTCATGAATTTCAACAACACGGTAACAAACGCAGAAGAAGCGCCGTGGCCGGACACGTCGGCCAGGTAGAACGCCACACGTCGCTCATCGACGCGGAAGTAGTCGACAAAATCACCCGACAGGTACAGCGACGGGATGATCTGGTGCGCAAACTTGAATTCGTCGATGGTCCACGGGCTCACCGGCAGCATGTTCATCTGCACCTGGCGACCGGCGTTCTGGTCTTCCTGGAGCAAATTGAGGCTGGCTTCGAGTTCGCGGTTGGCGGTTTCGAGCTTTTCGCGGTAGCGCTGGTTTTCCAGCAGCAGGCGAGCACGGTCCAGCGCGCGGCGCACCGAATGCTCCAGCACCGCCAGGTCTTCCAGGGGCTTGATCAGGTAGTCGGCAGCGCCCAGGCGCAGGGCCTCGACAGCATCGTTCATCACGCCGGCACCGGACACAACAATCACTGGCGTCTGCGGCGCACGCTCGGTTACCTGGCGAATCAGCTCGAGGCCGCCCATTTGGGGCATGCGCAGGTCGCAGATCACGAGGTCGGGCTTGTCGCGCTCGAACACCTGGAGACCCTGTTGGCCATTACTGGCCTGCAGGACGCTGAAGCCACTGTCTTCCAAATAGGCCGCGAGGCTCGCGCGCACTACTTCGTCGTCATCGATTATCAGCAGCGTGGCACTGGTTTTTTGCATGTGGGCAAACGGCGCCAGAATTAGGTTGGCGTAGGCGGCTCGGCAATGGCCGGGCTCACGTACTGGATTCGCTTTCTAGCCTCTCTGTCCTACAAAGTACTGGGATTTCTCCCATGCACAACGGTAAAGCAGAGGTGCCCTTCTAAGGCGCAGACGGTACTCCCATCCGTCAGGGGTTTCAAGCTCATGCCGATGGTCGCCGGGCGTCTTTACACCGCAAATCACCGGGAGTTATAAGAACAGTCACCACCACAACACAAAGTAAGGATGGAACCCGTGAGCGAACATGAGCGCGGCTACGACGAAAAACGCGATTTCATCCGCATGCGCGTGGATGCCGATGTGGCGCTGATCCACGCGGGGCAAGAGATTGCCGGGGTTTGTGTGGACCTTTCCAGCTCCGGCATGCAGGTTGAGGCACCTCGCCAGTTTCAGGTGGGAGACCAACTGACCGTGCGCATCGATTCGGAACATGCCGCCCTCACGGGCCTGGAGGCGGACACCGAGGTGGTGTGGGCCAAAAACGAAGGCGAGCGCCAGCACCTGGGCCTCAGGATCTTGAAAATGCGCTGAAAAACGCGCACAAAAAAGGCGACCTATAGAGGTCGCCTTTTTTCATTTCAAAACGTCACGGCTTAAAAGTCGTCGACGACCTTGCCGTCTTTTACCTTGAACTCACGGTTCTGCAGGTAAGCGTTACGGATAAAGGTGTATTTGTCGCCCGTGATCAGCTTCTCGCTGTCGAGCAGGCTGGCACGGGTATCAACGATGTTCAGGCCGAAGGTGCTGTTGCGCCAGCCGATATCGTTCATGTAGCGGTACGGTTGGGTGTAGCTGTCGACGTATTTGGACGGCGCATCACGCAGGGTGCTTGGGCCGAGCAGCGGCAGCATCACGTAAGGACCGCTGCCGACGCCCCAGTAGCCGAGGGTCTGGCCGAAGTCTTCATCGCTGCGTTGCAGCCCCATTTTGGTGCCCACATCAACAAAGCCAAGCACGCCGAAGGTGGTGTTCATCAACAGGCGGGCAGTGTCCACACCAGCGGCGTGCGGCTTGAGCTGCAGCACGTTGTTGGCCAGGTTGCCGACATCGCCGATGTTGCGGAAGAAGTTGTGGATGCCGTCTTGTACAAATTGCGGGGTTACAAATTGATAACCCTGGGCAATCGGCTTGAGCGCGTAGGTATCAACGGTGTCGTTGAAGGTGAAGATCGGGCGGTTGACGCTTTCCCATGGATCGTCTTCCGACGCAGCCTGGGCCGCGAAGGGGGCGAGCAGGATAGTTGCACACACAGATAGCTGAGCGAAGTACTGGCTCCAGCGCATAGCTTTGGCTCCTTGAATGATCTGTCATGGGCGCTATGCCCTGAATAAGACCGTCAGTATATGACGGATGTGTGGATTTAGGCAGTAACGAGGAAACGACATACGCAAAATGCACAAAATTCCTACAAACAGGTTAAGTGTCATCCGCTTGTCATGCAGCCCGGATAGCGTCGTAGCTATTTCAGGGAAGTCGAAATGCCTCACGCCGAAATTGCCATAGCCAGCGCCCCCACCTTGACTGCCGTGCTGTTTGGCCTGAGTGGCTGCCTGGTGGATTTCGGTTCCCAGGCCCGCACAGACTCGCCCTGCCCCGACTCCCAGGCCACGCCCGGCGCGCTGAAGATTCTGCGCAGCCTCAAGGACCAAGGCGTGCCCTGCGCCTGGCTGGATGAGCTGCCCGCCTCGGTCACCACCCCGCTGGCGGCTGCCCTGCCCGCTTGGCTCAAAGCCACGCCCCCCTCCTCGATCCGCTGGCCGGCGCCGCACGCCTGCTGGCAAGCCTTGATGGAACTGAATATCCAACGCCTCGAAGGCTGTGTGCTGGTCAGCGGCGAGCCGCGTTTGCTGCAATCGGGCCTGAATGCCGGGTTATGGACCATCGGCCTGGCGTCCTGCGGCTCGCTGTGCGGCCTGTCACCTGAGCAATGGCAGGCGTTGACCGAACAACAGCGCGAGCACAAGCGCGGCAAAGCCACGGTGGCGCTGTATGGGCTGGGCGTGCATTCAGTGATCGATCACCTTGGCGAGCTGGGCACCTGCCTGGCGGATATCAGCCTGCGCCAGCTTAAAGGCGAGAAGCCCTGATAGAGATCATGCACTCAAGGCGCCGGTGGATTAATCTACAGGTCAGCCCGTAGACCTTTCACGGCGAGCCGCGGTCTATGCCAGTGCCTATCGATAAAAGGAAGAACGTCATGCCTGACCGCATAAAGCTTGAAGAACAGGTCAACATCCTGCGCGGGCAGTTGGAACAGCAACCGCCGCTGTCTGAAGAAAAACGTGAAGCACTGGAAGCCTTGATTGCCAAGTTCGAATTACAACTCGAACTTGAACCGGCCACCCAAACGCCCAGTATTTCCGACGATGTGAATCAAGCAGCCATAGAGTTCGATGCCGAACACCCGGTCATTTCCGGGACACTGCGCAATATCATGATCACCTTGGGCAACATGGGGATCTAACCCGGCCCCAAGCCAAACACAGAACCAAAATGTGGGAGCAGGCAAGCCAGCTCCCACATTTGTTTTGTGTGACGGCTACTGACGAGCCAGGCGCACGTTCTGGAACTGCACATTCTCAGTGCTGCGATACGGGTTGATATCCAACCCACCGCGCCGCACATAGCGCGCATACACCGTCAACTTCTCTGGCTTGAGCAACCGCTGCAAGTCCAAAAAGATCCGCTCAACGCACTGCTCATGAAAGTCCGAGTGCTGGCGGAAGCTCACGATATATTCCAGCAAACTGGCGTGATCCAACGCGTGACCACGGTACTCCACCACCACGCTGCCCCAATCCGGCTGGCTGGTGACCGGGCAGTTGGATTTGAGCAGGTGGCTGTGCACGCTCTCCTCGATAATGCGCGAGTCGTCGCAACGCAGCAGCTCCGGGCGCGGGTGCTCGTAGTTGCTGACGCTGATGTCCAGGTCGTCGATGCACGCGCCCGGCAACGCCATCACGCCTTCGGCCTCAACCTCGGCCAGGCTGCGGATGCGCACACTCACAGGCAGGCCGGCGGCGGCGCTGAGGTCGGTGCACAAGGTGGCTTCCAGGCTTTGCGTGTCGGCAAACGCGGTCTGGTTCAGCGAGTTGAGGTACAGCTTGAAAGATTTGGACTCGATGATGTTCGGCGACTCGGCCGGGATGCTGAATTCACCGATGGCCACCACCGGCTTGCCCGATGGCAGCAACCACGACAGTTCGAAGCAGTTCCAGAAATCCACGCCCTTATAAGGCAGGGTTTCGGCAGTCAGGCCCAGCTCGGCCCATTTGGCGGCGCGAGGGATCGGGAACAGCAACGACGGCGTGTAGGTAGAGATGTATTCACTGGACTTGCCCAGCGGCGAATGTTCGGCTGCGGGATGCATGGCGGAAACCTGGCTAAATAAACCGCGCCAGTCTACCAGCCTTTGCTCCCGCCCTTAAGAATCGCCTCACTCAACGGTCAGCTTGCCGACCATGCCCGCCTGATAATGCCCCGGAATGTTGCAGGCAAACTCAAGACCGGTGGCCTTGTTGAAGGTCCAGGTCAGCTCGGCGGTCTTGCCCGGTTCCACCAGCACGCTGTTGGGATCGTCATGCTTCATGCCACCCATCTCGCCCATATCGCCATGCCCCATGGCGGCGTGGTCCATCTTGCCCATGCCGGTGGCCGTGAGCATGCCGCTGGCCTGCATCTTGAGCATTTCTTTTTGGTGTTCGGCGTGCATCGCCGCATCACCCAGGTTGAACTCGTGCAGCAACTGGCCTTTGTTGACCAGCACAAAGCGCACGGTCTCACCGGCTTTTACATCCAGAGCCTTGGGCGAAAAGGAAATGTCCTGCAGGGTTACTTCTACGGTGCGCGTGGCTTTATCGGCCGGTGCCGGGTGACCAAACGCGTAGGTGTGAGCCTCATCAGCCATTGCATTAACGCTCAATGCCAACAAACAGCCCGCCAATAACAGAGGTGTACGCAACGCCATGACGCTTCTCCAAAAAAGTGTGTCCAGCTTGGTCAGCACTTTAAGATGGCTCTGCTGCCAGCCAGCTGACTGCTAGATTACAACTTTGTCAGGTTACGCCCTGACGCTGCCGCCCACGGTATAAAGCCCATCGCCACCTGTTGCCACGAGTTGCCCATGAAACTGCTGATCGTTGAAGACCAACCGAAAACCGGCCACTACCTGCGCCAGGGCCTGACCGAGGCTGGCTTTACCACCGAGTTGGTGGCTGACGGCACGAGTGGGCAGCATTTGGCCCTGACCGGCGATTACGACCTGCTGATCCTCGACGTGATGCTGCCCGGCCGCGACGGCTGGCAAATTCTGCACGCCGTGCGCAGTGCGGGCCTGGACATTCCGGTGTTGTTCCTCACCGCCCGCGACGCCGTGGAAGACCGTGTGCACGGCCTTGAGCTGGGCGCCGACGATTACCTGGTCAAGCCTTTCGCCTTTTCCGAATTGCTGGCGCGGGTGCGCAGCCTGTTGCGCCGTGGCAGCAGCACCCCGCAGGAAACCACGCTGCAACTGGCCGACCTGCGCCTGGACCTGATCCGCCGCCGCGTCGAGCGCGGCGGCCAGCGTATCGACCTCACCGCCAAGGAGTTCGCCCTGCTCGAACTGCTGCTGCGCCGCCAGGGCGAAGTGCTGCCCAAGAGCCTGATTGCCTCCCAGGTGTGGGACATGAATTTCGACAGTGACACCAATATCATCGAAGTGGCGATCCGCCGCTTGCGCCTTAAAGTCGACGACAACTTCCCCACCAAGCTGATCCACACCGTGCGCGGCATGGGCTATGTGCTGGAGGAACGGTGCAATTGATTGCGCGCCTGTCCCTGGCCAGCCGTCTGGCCCTGTTATTTGCCGGCTGTACGGCGGTGGTCTCGCTCATCGCTGGCGTGTTGTTCAACCAGGCCAGCGAAGCGCACTTTATCGAACTGGACCAGCAGCAACTCGACGGCAAACTGATCGCGCTGCGCAGCACCTTGCAGGGTGTCGACTCACTGGCGTCCTTTACTCAGCGAGAAGCGCAACTGCGTGCCGAACTCAGCCGCCAGCCGGACCTTGCCTTGCGCATCAGCGCCGCCGGCCAACGCTGGTTTGATGGCGCGCCGAGTGTCACGCTGCCCGCAGCGCCCGGCCTGCACAGCCTGCAAAACGCCGGCACCGACTACCGCGTGTACAACGCGCCGTTGCTGGCGGGCCAACCCGGCTCGCCGCAAGTGACGCTGATCCTCGACATCACGCACCACCAGCACTTTCTGCAACGCATGCAGCGGTTGATCTGGCTCACGGTCGGCTTGTCCGCCCTGGCCACCGCGCTGCTCGGCGCATGGGCAGCGCGCAGCGGGCTGCGGCCGTTACGGCGCATGAGTGAAGTGGCCGCCGGCGTGTCGGCCCACTCCCTGACCCAACGCTTGCCCCAGGCGCAAATGCCGGTGGAACTGGCCGAACTCGCCCAAGCGTTTAACGCGATGCTGGGGCGGCTCGACGACGCGTTCCAGCGCCTCTCGTCTTTCTCCGCCGATATCGCCCATGAACTGCGCACGCCCCTGTCGAACCTGCTGACTCAAACCCAGGTGATCCTCACCCAGCCGCGCCCGCTGGAGGACTACCGCGAGGCGCTGCACAGCAACCTGGAGGAGTTGCAGTGGATGGCGCAGTTGGTGAATGACATGTTGTACCTGGCCAAAGCCGACCATGGCCTGCTGATGCCCAAGCGCGAAGCGCTGGCGCTGCACGATGAAGTGGAGGCGTTGCTGGAGTTTTTTGCGCTGTTGGCCGAAGACGCGCAGGTCAATCTGGTGTGCGAGGGCACGGCTCAAACGGCGGGTGATCGCGGTATGTTGCGCCGGGCCTTGTCGAACTTGCTGGATAACGCGCTGCGGTTTACCCCCGTGGGTGGCGAGGTGCGGGTGCGGATAACGGAAAGCGCACAGGCTGTGACGCTGACTGTCGCCAATACCGGGGAAGGTATTCCAGCGGCTTTGTTACCTAAATTGTTTGACCGGTTCTATCGGGCAGACCCGGCGCGCCGTGAAGGCAGCAGCGAGCATGCTGGGCTGGGGCTGGCGATTACCCAGTCGATTGTGCGGGCGCATGGGGGGAGGATTTATTGTGAGTCTGAAGCCGGGTGGACCAGGTTTGTGATTGAGTTGCCCAAGGGGGATTGATTCAAGCTGGGCCGGCCCTATCGCAGGCAAGCCAGCTCCCACATTCGAATGTATTCACACATCAAAATGTGGGAGCTGGCTTGCCTGCGATAGCGGTCTTAGCGTTTACGAATACCTGAGGGCATGCGCCGGCTCAATCTTCGCCGCCCGATACGCCGGGTAAATCGTGGCCATAAAGCTCAACACAAACCCGGCCGTGCAAATCAGCAGTACATCGCCGCCTTGCAGCTCGGAAGGCAGGTTGCTGACAAAGTACACGTCCGAACTGAAGATATGCTGCCCGGTCACGCGCTCCAGCCAGCCCACCAGTTCACTCACGTTCAGCGCCGCAATCACGCCCAGCACGCCGCCGATCAAGGTGCCGACGATACCGATCACCGTGCCCTGCACCATGAAGATCGCCATGATCTGCCGTGGCGTGGCGCCGATGGTGCGCAAAATCGCGATGTCCGCGCCTTTGTCGTTCACCACCATGATCAGGGTGGCGATGATGTTGAACGCAGCGACGGCGACGATCATCAGCAACAGCAGGCCGATCATGGTCTTTTCCATCTTCATGGCGCTGAACAGGCTGCCCTGGGTGTGGGTCCAGTCATCCGGCTTGTAGCCGGCGCCCAGGCTCGCGGCAATGTCGGCCGAAACCTTGGGGGCCGCGTACAAGTCTTTCACCGCCAGGCGCACGCTTTGCACCTGGTTCGGCTGCCAATGCTGGATCTCGGCGGCGTCGGCCATGTTGATCAGGGCCATGGAGCCATCCAGCTCGGCGCCGACCTTGAAGATACCGACCACGTTCAGGCGCTGCATGCGCGGGGTGATGCCACCCGGTGCGGCCGTGCTGATTTCCGGCACGATCAGGGTCAGCTTGTCGCCCACATTCAGGCGAAAGCGCCGTGCGGTGATGTCGCCGATCACTACGCCGAACTCGCCGGCCTTCAGGTCTTCGAGTTTGCCGCGCACGATATGCTGGGCAACGATCGACACCTTGCCTTCCTGGGCCGGGTCAACGCCGCTGATCTCGATCGGCTGCATCGCGCCCTTGTAGGAGAACATGCCGTCCATCTGTGTGAACGGCACCGCAGCGGTGACCTCGGGGTTCTTCAGCGCGGCGGCGGCCACGGGCTGCCAGTTATCAATCGGGTTTACACCGACGATAGTGGCGTGGGGCACCATGCCGAGGATGCGCGTGCTCATTTCACGCTGGAAGCCGTTCATTACCGACAGCACCACGATCATCGCCAGCACGCCCAGGGCGAGGCCGATCATCGAGGTCATCGAGATAAACGAGACAAAACGGTTGCGGCGCTTGGCGCGGGTATAGCGCGTGCCGATAAAAATCGATAACGGTCTGAACATTCGCGGGCACCGTTTAAAAAAATGAAAAAGCCTGGCTTAAAAAAGCCAGGCTTGAAACGGGTCAGATGGCGACCAGATGACCTTCCTGCAGGTGCAACACGCGGTCCATCTGGCGGGCCATGCTCATGTCATGGGTGACCACCAGGAACGCGGTGCGCATCTGGGTGCTCAGTTCCAGCATCAAGTCCTTGATGCCTTGCGCGGTATGCGAGTCGAGGTTGCCGGTCGGCTCATCGAGCATCACCAGGCCTGGGTTGTTCACCAGGGCACGGGCGATGGCCACACGCTGGCGCTCCCCGCCGGACAGTTCCGCCGGTTTGTGCTCCAGGCGATGGCCGAGGCCGACGCGCTCCAGCAGTGCCTTGGCGCGCTGGCGGGCTTCCGGGATCGCGGTCTTGCCGATCAGCAGCGGCATGCACACGTTTTCCAGTGCGGTGAATTCCGGCAGCAGGTGGTGGAACTGGTACACAAAACCGAGCGAACGGTTGCGCAGTTGGCCACGGGCTTTTTCACCCAGTGCCGACAGTTCTTCGCCGGCCAGCCACACGCTGCCCTCGGAAGGCGTATCCAGGCCGCCCAACAGGTTGAGCAAGGTACTTTTGCCGGAACCGGAACTGCCGACGATCGCCACGCGCTCGCCCGGGTGCAGTTCCAGCTGCAGGTTGGACAACACCACTACCGACTCCGGGCCTTCCTCGTAGGATTTGCCCAGGTTGCGGCAGCTCAAGATAGCTTTTTCACTCATGCCCGATTCACTCATAACGTAAGGCCTGTGCTGGCTGGGTGCGTGCCGCGCGCCAGGCTGGATACAGGGTGGCAAGGAAACTCAATAGCAACGCGGCGCCGCCCACCATCAACACGTCCTGGGCCTGAACCTGGGACGGCAAGTAGTCGATGAAGTAGACGTCAGCGTTGAGAAACTTGTGGCCGATGACTTTTTCCAGCGCGGCAATGGCGGCGCTGACGTTCAGCGCGGCCAGAATGCCGACGGCGGTACCGATCAAGGTGCCGACTACGCCGATCACGGTGCCCTGCACCATGAAGATCGCCATGATCTGGCCCGGCGTGGCGCCAAGGGTACGCAGGATGGCGATATCGCCCTTCTTGTCGTTCACCACCATCACGAGCGTGGAGATGATGTTGAACGCAGCCACGGCGACGATCAGCAGCAACAGCAGGCCAATCATGGCTTTTTCCATGCGGATGGCCTGGTAGAGGTTGCCGTGGGTGCGGGTCCAGTCGCGGGCGTAGTACTGCGAGTCGCCCAGGTGCTGGGCGATTTCCCACGCGCCGCGCGGTGCATCGAACAGGTCGTTGAACTTGAGGCGCAGGCCCTGCACCTGATCCGGCTGCCAGCGATGCAGGCGGGCCAGGTCGGTAAGGTTGGTGAGGCCCAGGTAGCCGTCGATTTCGCCGGCGCCGACGTGGAAGGTGCCGACCACGGTAAAGCGCTTCATGCGCGGGAACATGCCGGCCGGGGTCACGGTGACTTCCGGCGCGACGAAGGTCAGCTTGTCGCCGATGCCCACGCCGAGCTTGGCCGCCGCCTTGTCGCCGATCACGATGCCGAAGCTGCCGGGTGCCAAGTCGTCGAGTTTGCCCTGCAACATGAACTTGTCGATGATCGACACGTTACGTTCCTGGGCCGGGTCAACGCCATTGAGCAGGATCTTCTGCACCTTGCCGTCGTTGGTCAGCAGCCCCTGCATCTGGGTAAACGGCGCAACGGCCACTACCTTGGGGTTCTGCTTGACCTTGGCGGCCAGGCTTTGCCAGTCGTTGATGGGTTCATCGGACTCGATGGTCGCGTGGGGCACCATGCCCAGCACGCGGGTGCGCATCTCATGATCGAAGCCGTTCATCACCGACAGCACCACGATCATCACGACCACGCCCAAGGCGAGCCCGATCATCGAGGTCAGGGAAATGAACGACACAAAATGATTGCGGCGCTTTGCACGGGTATAACGCGTGCCGATAAATACGAAGAGAGGTCTGAACATGTCGGGGCTTGTTCGGAGGAAAAGAAGACGTCCCGGTGGCGGGGTCTGGTAAGCAGCTTTACACTCTGACCATTACCGTTACCTGGGGTTCGCCATGTCGACATTAGATGAAGAAGAACGCCGCGAATACTACCGTATCGACGACATGATCGCACTTCAAATCAGCACACTGTCTGCCCCGGAAGCGGCGAGCAAGGAAGTGTTGCTGGATGATTCCCCGCTGTTCAATCTGCTCAGCGAACTGCACCTCAGCGAATTCGAAGCCCAGCACCTGCTGCGCCAGATCAGCGAGAAAGATCGCAGCCTGGCGGCCTTTCTCAAAGTCCAGAACAAACGCGTGGACCTGCTCAGCCAGATCATGGCCCGTGGTCTGTTGGACGAAGTCGGCGCACCGCAGCCGGTGATCATCTCCGAAGGCGGCATCGACTTCCAGCGCCCCACGCCGCTGGCGCCCGGCGCGCACCTGGCGGTCAAGCTGGTGCTGATGCCCCAGGCGCTCGGCCTGCTGCTGCGCGCACGCGTGACGCATTGCGAGCCCAAAGGCGATGGTTTTGACGTGGGCACGGAGTTCGAATCCATGACCGACGCCCAACGCCAGTTGCTGGCGCGCTATATCCTGCAGAAACAGGCACAGGAACGCCGTCTGGCGCGGGAACAAAGCGACGACCTCTGAATACGTATTGAACACGCCAGCCTATCTGGCGCAAAGGAGCAACTGTGACCCTGATTTACGGCCACCGCGGTGCCAAAGGCGAAGCACCGGAAAACACCCTGACCAGCTTTCAGGAGTGCCTCAAGCACGGTGTACGCCGTTGCGAACTGGACTTGCACCTGTCCATGGACGGCGAGTTGATGGTGATCCACGACCCGACCCTCAAGCGCACCGCCGACCGGCGCGGCAAGGTCGTCGAGTATTCGGCGGCAGACCTGGTAAAGATGGACGCGCGCAAAGGTGGCCCAGGCTGGGTCAAACCGTGCCCGATTCCGCGCCTGGAAGAACTGTTCGAACAGTGCGACTTCGATCACTGGCAGCTGGAAGTCAAAAGTGCCTCGCGCACCCGCGCCGCGACCACTGTGCTGGCGATCCGCGAGATGGCCGTGCGGCATGGCCTGATGGACAAGGTCACCGTGACCTCAAGTTCTCGGGAAGTATTAAAAGCGGCGGTTGAGCTCACCCCGGACCTGTCACGCGGCCTGGTGGCCGAATACGCCTGGCTCGACCCGTTGAAGGTCGCGCAGAACTACGGCTGTGAGTACTTGGCGTTGAACTGGACGTTGTGCACCCCCGAGCGCCTGGAAAAAGCCCAGCGTCAGGGTTTGCACGTGTCCGTGTGGACGGTCAACGAACCTGCGCTGATGCGCAGGCTCGCCGACTTCGGCGTAGATAGCCTGATTACAGACTTTCCCGGTTTGGCCACTGCCACCCTCGAGAATTACTGAAATCGGTCTCCCCGGCCGGCTCAGGCCACCGGCCGGAGCCGCTCAAAAAAGCCGGTTGAGGCCGTCGTAGGCCGCTACCCGATAGGCTTCGGCCATGGTCGGGTAGTTGAACGTGGTGTTTACAAAATACTTGAGGGTATTTTGCTCACCCGGTTGGCTCATGATCGCCTGGCCGATGTGCACGATCTCCGAGGCCTGGTAGCCGAAGCAATGCACGCCGAGAACCTCAAGGGTTTCACGGTGGAACAGGATCTTCAGCATGCCTTGCGGCTCACCGGCGATCTGCGCACGCGCCATGCTCTTGAAGAATGCCTTGCCGACTTCATAAGGCACCTTGGCCTTGGTCAGTTCGTGTTCGTTCTTGCCGATCGAGCTGATCTCGGGAATCGTGTAGATCCCGGTCGGCACGTCGTTCACATAACGCCAGCTGCCATTGTCGACGATGCTGCCAGCGGCCGAACGGCCCTGGTCATGCGCAGCACTGGCCAGGCTCGGCCAGCCGATCACGTCACCGGCACCGTAGATGTTCGGTACGCAGGTGCGGTAATTCTCATCCACTTCGATCTGGCCACGGCTGTTGACCTTGACCCCGATGTTTTCCATGCCCAGCTTGTCGGTGTTGCCGGTACGGCCGTTGCACCACAGCAAGGCGTCGGCCTTGATCTTCTTGCCGGACTTGAGGTGCAAAATCACCCCGTTATCCAGGCCTTCGACCCGCTCGTACTCTTCGTTGTGGCGCACGGTGATGTTGTTGTTGCTGAAGTGGTAGCTCAACGCCTGGGAGATTTCCGAGTCGAGGAAGCTCAGCAACTGGTCGCGGTTGTCGACCAGTTCCACCAACACACCCAGGCCACTGAAGATCGAGGCGTATTCACAGCCGATCACGCCGGCGCCATAGATGATCAGTTTGCGCGGGGTGTGGCCCAGGCTCAGGATGGTGTCGCTATCGTAGATACGCGGGTGGTGGAAATCGATATCGGCTGGGCGATACGGGCGCGAACCGGTGGCGATGATGATGTGCTTGGCCACCAGCTTCTCGACCACGCCATTGGCGCAGACCACTTCGACGGTTTGCTCGTCGGCGAAACTGCCGGTGCCAAAAAACAGGTCGACGCGGTTACGGGCGTAGTAACCCGTGCGAGACGCAACTTGCTTGGAGATGACTTTCTCGGCGCTTTTAAGCACGTCCGGGAACGAGAACCAGCGCGGCTCACCAATGGCCCGGAACATCGGGTTGGTGTTGAACTGCATGATCTGGCGCACCGAGTGACGCAAGGCCTTGGACGGGATGGTACCCAGGTGGGTGCAGTTACCGCCGACCTGGCGACGGCTATCGACCATCGCCACCTTGCGCCCCGCTTTGGCGGCGTTCATTGCCGCACCTTCTCCAGCCGGGCCGGAACCCAGTACCACCACGTCGTAGTTGTAGACAGCCATGCGTACTCCTCAGAACAGGCCAGGCGTACGGTTGGACGCCTGGCTAAATCATGCCGCGGCCAGCGGGCATGAAGGAAATTTTTGGCTCAAGTGTGTGAGCCGGGGCACAGTCTATATAAGGCTCAACGCCGCGCACATTAACCCTTGGTCGCGTCGTAGGCCAGTCTTGCCTTTACTACAGGAACTGCAAACTGGCATTACACTGCTGACACGCACCTTCGCAGGCGGGGCCATTATGCGGCATGTGGTTTTCTGTTTAATGATGATTTTTTCGCTGACAGCGCACGCCAGTGAAGCGAGTCGGCTTAAGCAAGCCGGTTTTGCTGCGCAAACGCATGAGCTGGCGCTGAAAAACCAGGCGGTGCTGGTGTATCTCTGGGCGGATGTGTATGCGGCCGCGCTGTACGCTCCAGCTGATATCAGCGCCAAACAGGCCTGGGACCAGCAAAAGGCTGTGCGCCTGGCGCTGTATTACTTTCGCGACATCGACCGCAATGATGTGATCAAGGCCGCTACGGCTACCCTTGAACGTCAGCAATCCGCTGCAACCCTCGCCCGCCTGAAGCCTGAGCTGGACCAACTGCACGCCAGTTTCCGCAACATTCGCAGCGGTGACCGTTACGCCCTGGATTTTCGTCCTGGGCGTGGGCTGAGCCTGGAGATCAATGAGCAAGTGGTGTTCAGCAGTCGCGATGATGAATTGGCAAAGGCCTACCTCGGTATCTGGCTCGCGCCGAAAGGCCTGTCGGACAGCCTGCGCAACGCCCTCCTGAACTAACCAACGCCCCCAAAAACACCAAAGAACCCTGTGGGAGCTGGATTGCCTGCGATAGCGGTGGGTCAGCCACTCATTTGCGGACTGACACACCGCTATCGCAGGCAAGCCAGCTCCCACATTTGATTTTCATCGCCCTCGACAACTGCGCATTTAGTCATGCTTGCTATCAATTTTTATTGCCGGTAATGGCCAATACACATATGGTTACAAAACTACAGCAAGGACGAATGATGACCAGGGATCACTAATAAGACAGCCAACATGAGTGCATGACATGTCCACTACCACGGGCAAAGGCAAAGCGATTTTTCGCGTTGTCAGCGGCAACTTCCTCGAGATGTTCGACTTCATGGTCTATGGCTTCTACGCCACGGCCATTGCCAAGACCTTCTTTCCCAGCGACAGCGCGTTTGCCTCGTTGATGCTATCGCTTGCGACCTTCGGCGCCGGTTTCCTGATGCGGCCACTGGGCGCAATCTTCCTCGGCGCCTATATCGACCGCCACGGCCGCAAAAAGGGCCTGGTCATCACGCTGGCCTTGATGGCCGCCGGCACCATCCTGATTGCCTGCGTGCCCGGCTACGCCACATTGGGTGTGGCCGCGCCGCTGATCGTGCTGTTCGGTCGACTGCTTCAGGGTTTCTCTGCCGGCGTCGAGCTGGGCGGTGTCTCGGTGTACCTGGCAGAAATCGCCACACCGGGCCGCAAGGGCTTTTTCGTCAGTTGGCAGTCCGCCAGCCAGCAGGCTGCGGTGGTGTTCGCCGGTTTGCTCGGCGTGGGCCTCAACCACTGGCTAAGCCCGGAAGAGATGGGTGACTGGGGCTGGCGCGTGCCGTTCCTGATCGGCTGCCTGATCGTGCCGGTGATCTTCGTGATTCGCCGTTCGCTGGAGGAAACCCCAGAGTTCCAGGCACGTAAACACCGCCCTACCCTGCAGGAAATCGTGCGTTCGATCGGCCAGAACTTTGGCATCGTCATCGCCGGCATGGCGCTGGTGGTGATGACCACCGTGTCGTTCTACCTCATTACCGCTTACACCCCGACCTTCGGCAAGGCCGAACTGCACCTGTCTGACTTCGACGCATTGCTGGTGACGGTGTGCGTGGGCATCTCCAACTTTATCTGGCTGCCGGTGATGGGCGCGGTGTCCGACAAGATCGGGCGCAAACCCTTGCTGCTGGGTGCGACGATTCTGGCAATTCTCACAGCGTATCCGGCGCTGTCGTGGCTGGTGGCGAATCCGAGTTTCAGCCATCTGCTGATCGTGCTGTTGTGGTTGTCGTTCCTGTATGGCTCGTACAACGGGGCGATGGTGGTGGCGCTTACCGAGATCATGCCGATTGAAGTGCGCACCACTGGATTCTCGCTGGCTTATAGCCTGGCAACGGCGACCTTTGGTGGGTTTACGCCGGCGGCCTGTACTTACCTGATCCATGTGCTGGATAACAAGGCGGCGCCAGGGATTTGGCTCAGTGGTGCGGCGGTGTTGGGGCTGATTGCGACGTTGGTGCTGTTTAAAGGCAATCGGCATGAACTGCGGACGGCGCAGGCTTCGGTGGTTGGCGGCGCCTGATAGACCGCTATCGCAGGCAAGCCAGCTCCCACATTTGACGGTGTTCACAAGTCGAAATGTGGGAGCTGGCTTGCCTGCGATGAGGCCCTGATATTCACCACAAAACCAACAGCCACAAAAAAGCCCCGAACCAGTCGGGGCTTTTTCATTTACCGCAAAGGCTTAGCGCGGGAATGCTGGCGGGTTAACCCCGGCCATGTCTTCCATCACACGAACCACCTGGCAGCTGTAGCCGAACTCGTTGTCGTACCACACGTACAGAACAACGCGGTTGTCCTGGGTAATGGTCGCTTCAGCGTCGACCACACCGGCGTGGCGCGAGCCCACGAAGTCGGTGGACACCACTTCCTGCGAGTTAACGAAGTCGATCTGCTTATGCAGGTCGGAGTGCAGCGCCATGTAGCGCAGGTACTCGTTCATCTCTTCGCGGGTGGCGGCTTTCTCAAGGTTCAGGTTGAGAATGGCCATCGACACGTTCGGCGTCGGTACGCGGATCGCGTTACCGGTCAGCTTGCCGGCCAGCTCAGGCAGGGCCTTGGCAGCAGCGGTGGCGGCACCGGTCTCGGTGATCACCATGTTCAACGCGGCGCTACGGCCGCGGCGATCGCCTTTGTGGAAGTTGTCGATCAGGTTCTGGTCGTTGGTGTACGAGTGAACCGTTTCAACGTGACCATTCACGATGCCGAACTTGTCATTCACAGCCTTCAGCACCGGCACGATGGCGTTGGTGGTGCAGGAAGCAGCGGACACGATCTTGTCGTCAGCGGTGATTTCGCCGTGGTTGATACCGTGCACGATGTTCTTGAGCTTGCCCTTGCCAGGCGCAGTCAGTACAACGCGGTCGATACCTGGGCAGGCCAGGTGCTGGCCCAGGCCTTCGGCATCACGCCATACACCGGTGTTGTCCACCAGCAGTGCGTCCTTGATGCCGTATTGGGTGTAATCCACCTCGGCCGGGTTCTTCGCGTAGATCACCTGGATCAGGTTACCGTTGGCGGTGATGGTGTTGTTTTCTTCGTCGATGACGATGGTGCCGTTGAACGGGCCATGTACCGAGTCGCGGCGCAGCAGGCTGGCACGCTTGGTCAGGTCGTTCTCGGCGCCTTTACGCACCACGATGGCACGCAGGCGCAGGCCGTCGCCGCCACCGGTTTTTTCGATCAGGATGCGCGCCAGCAGGCGGCCGATACGACCGAAGCCGTACAACACCACGTCGGTGCCTTTGCGGGCTGCAGCGTTTTGCTGGCCAACCACATCGGCCATTTCTTCACGCACGAACTGCTCGGCGCTGCGGCCGGCACCTTCTTTGCGGAACTTGTAAGCCAACTTGCCCAGGTCTACCGAAGCCGCGCCGAGCTTGAGCTCGCTCATGGCTTTAAGCAGAGGGAATGTTTCGTGGACGGAGAGTTCGCTGTCGTCGGCAGAACGATGGCGAGCAAAGCGATGGGCTTTGAGAATCGCGATGACTGACTGGTTGATCAGGCTGCGGCCATAGATCGAGCTCACCACATTGTTATTGCGGTACAGCTGACCGATAAGCGGAATCATCGCTTCAGCGAGTGCTTCACGGTCGATCCATTCACCAAGACACTGGTCGGGCTTCTGAGTCACGGGAACCTTCCACATGTAGGGGCAGAAAAAAGGGGCTACATTATGCCGCCCGACCGGCCTCGGAGCAATGCGCGTCGGGCAACAAAAAGTGCTTGCGAAAAAATCACACCCCGCTGCAGCCCAGTAAATACGCGGCTTCCAGAAGGCCGCTGGTTGAGCGCCAACGTCGACTTGTCCGTAACCCTCCGAAACATCCACGCAAAATAGCACTACATATTGAGTCAAAACCCGCCATTGTTTGTCTTAGCCACTACATTTCCTGCAAACCGTAATAGGCTCAGTCAGCAACTGACAGGCGGCACCTTGGACCGCTACAATTACCGACTTTGTCGCAACGCTTGGAGCTCAACCTTCCGTGCCCGTTCTGCGTCTACCGCTTCTCCCTGCCGCGGCAGGTAAACAGCACTGGGGCAACCTGCCCGGTGCCGCCCTGAGCCTGGCCATTGCCGAGGCTGCCAGCGCAGCCAAGCGCTTTACCCTGCTACTCACCGCCGACAGCCAAAGCGCCGAGCGGCTGGAGCAGGAGCTGAGCTTCTTCGCCCCCGATTTGCCGGTGCTGCATTTCCCCGACTGGGAAACCCTGCCCTACGACCTGTTCTCGCCGCACCAGGACATCATTTCCCAGCGCATCGCCAGCCTGTACCGCCTGCCGGAACTGGCGCACGGCGTGCTGGTGGTGCCGATCACCACCGCCCTGCACCGCCTGGCACCGACCAAGTTCCTGCTCGGCAGCAGCCTGGTGCTGGATGTCGGCCAGAAACTCGATGTAGAGCAGATGCGCACGCGCCTGGAAGCCAGCGGCTACCGCTGCGTCGACACAGTGTACGAACACGGCGAGTTCGCGGTGCGTGGTGCGTTGATCGACCTGTTTCCGATGGGCAGCAAACTGCCGTACCGCATCGACCTGTTCGATGACGAAATCGAGACGTTGCGCACCTTCGACCCGGACAACCAGCGCTCCATCGACAAAGTAGAGTCGATCAAGCTGCTGCCGGCGCGCGAATTCCCGCTGCAAAAAGACGCGGTCACGCGCTTCAAGGCGCGCTTTCGCGAACGCTTCGACGTCGACTTCCGCCGCTGCCCGATCTTTCAGGATTTAAGCAGCGGGATTACACCGGCCGGTATCGAGTACTACCTGCCGCTGTTCTTCGACGAAACCTCCACCCTGTTCGATTACCTGCCCGCAGACACCCAAGTGTTCTCGCTGCCGGGCATCGAGCAGGCGGCGGAAAACTTCTGGAACGACGTGCGCAACCGCTACGAAGAGCGCCGCGTCGACCCGTCGCGACCTTTATTGCCGCCCGCCGAGCTGTTCCTGCCGGTGGAAGACTGCTTCGCCCGCCTGAAAAACTGGCCGCGCGTGGTCGCCAGCCAGCAGGACGTGGACACCGGCAGTGGTCGCGAGCGTTTCCCGGCGAGCACGCTGCCGGACTTGGCGATCCAGGCCAAAGCCACCCAGCCACTGGAAGCGCTGTCGAATTTTCTTGGCGACTTCCCTGGCCGCGTGCTGTTTACCGCCGAATCCGCCGGCCGTCGCGAAGTGCTGCTGGAATTGCTGGAACGCCTGAAGCTGCGCCCGAAAACCGTCGACAGCTGGCCGGATTTCGTCGCCAGCAAAGAGCGCCTGGCGATCACCATTGCGCCGCTGGACGAAGGCTTGTTGCTGGACGACCCGGCGCTGGCACTCATCGCCGAGAGCCCGCTGTTCGGTCAGCGCGTGATGCAGCGCCGGCGCCGTGAAAAACGCGCCGACGCCAACAACGACGCGGTGATCAAGAACCTCACCGAACTGCGCGAAGGCGCGCCGGTGGTGCATATCGACCACGGCGTGGGCCGCTATCTGGGCCTGCAGACCCTGGAGATCGACAACCAGGCCGCCGAATTCCTCACCATGGAATACGCCGAAGGCGCCAAGCTCTATGTGCCGGTGGCCAGCCTGCACCTGATCGCCCGCTATACCGGCAGCGACGACGCGCTGGCGCCGTTGCATCGCCTGGGCTCCGAGACCTGGCAGAAAGCCAAGCGCAAGGCCGCCGAACAGGTGCGCGACGTAGCGGCCGAGTTGCTCGACATTTATGCCCGCCGTGCCGCGCGCGAAGGCTATGCGTTTGCCGACCCGAAAGCCGACTACGCCACCTTCAGCGCCGGCTTTGCCTTCGAAGAAACTCCCGACCAGCAAACCACCATCGAAGCGGTGCGCGCCGATATGCTGGCGCCCAAGCCGATGGACCGCCTGGTGTGCGGCGACGTGGGCTTCGGCAAAACCGAAGTGGCCATGCGCGCAGCTTTTATTGCCGTGCACGGTGGCCGCCAGGTGGCGATCCTGGTGCCGACCACCCTGCTCGCCCAACAGCACTACAACAGCTTCCGTGATCGCTTTGCCGACTGGCCGGTGACCGTGGAAGTGATGAGCCGGTTCAAATCCGCCAAGGAAGTCAACGCCGCCGTCGCTGACCTGGCCGAGGGCAAGATCGATATCGTGATCGGCACGCACAAGCTGCTGTCGGACGATGTGAAGATCAAGAATCTGGGCCTGGTGATCATCGACGAAGAGCACCGCTTTGGTGTGCGTCAAAAAGAACAGCTCAAGGCCCTGCGCAGCGAAGTCGACATTCTTACGCTCACTGCGACGCCGATCCCACGCACGCTGAACATGGCCGTGTCGGGCATGCGCGACTTGTCGATCATTGCCACGCCGCCGGCGCGCCGGTTGTCGGTGCGCACCTTTGTGATGGAGCAGAACAAAAGCACGGTCAAGGAAGCACTGCTGCGCGAATTGCTGCGTGGCGGCCAGGTGTATTACCTGCACAACGACGTGAAGACCATCGAGAAATGCGCCGCCGACCTCGCCGAACTGGTGCCGGAAGCCCGTATTGCCATCGGCCACGGGCAGATGCGCGAGCGCGAACTCGAACAAGTCATGAGCGACTTCTATCACAAGCGCTTCAATGTGCTGATTGCCTCGACCATCATCGAGACCGGCATCGACGTGCCAAGCGCCAACACCATCATCATCGAGCGCGCCGACAAGTTTGGCCTGGCGCAATTGCACCAGTTGCGTGGCCGTGTGGGCCGTAGTCACCACCAGGCCTATGCCTACCTGCTGACTCCGCCGCGCCAACAGATCACCTCCGATGCCGAAAAGCGCCTGGAAGCGATCGCCAATACCCAGGACCTCGGTGCCGGTTTTGTACTGGCCACCAACGACCTGGAAATCCGTGGCGCCGGCGAACTGCTCGGCGACGGCCAGAGCGGACAGATCCAGGCCGTGGGTTTCACCTTGTATATGGAGATGCTCGAGCGCGCAGTGAAAGCCATCCGCAAGGGCGAACAACCGAACCTCGACCAACCCTTGGGCGGCGGCCCGGAAATCAACCTGCGTTTGCCGGCGCTGATTCCCGAGGACTACCTGCCCGACGTGCACGCGCGGCTGATTCTGTACAAGCGCATCGCCTCGGCCACCGACGAAGAAGGCCTCAAGGACTTGCAAGTCGAGATGATCGACCGCTTCGGCCTGCTGCCCGAGCCAACCAAGAACCTGGTGCGCCTGACGCTGCTGAAATTGCAGGCCGAACAGCTGGGCATCAAGAAAGTCGACGCCGGGCCGCAGGGTGGGCGCATCGAGTTCGAGGCGCAAACGCCGGTGGACCCATTGGTGCTGATCAAACTGATTCAGGGCCAACCCAACCGCTACAAGTTCGAAGGGGCTACGCTGTTCAAATTCATGGTGCCGATGGAGCGTGCCGAAGAACGCTTCAATACCCTGGAGGCGCTGTTTGAGCGCCTCATCCCGAAATCTGCTTGAAGGACGCCCCCATGCGCCTGTTCCGCATTCTGAGCTTAGTGTTGGTGGTGGTCGCACCTTCGGCGTTTGCCGACAGCCCGTACCTGGTTGAAATGATCCTGGTGCGCCAGAACGCCGAACCGGTGATCAACAGCCGCGCCGCGCCGGAAAACTGGGATGCCGGCGCTGCGCGGTTGCCGACCGACAAGCTAAGCCCACCGCGGCTGGGCAACATCGTCGACAAGCTCAGTGCGGACAATAGTTACACCGTATTGCTGCACCGGGCCTGGGATCAGAACCTGGGCGAGCAACCCGTGAAGCTGGCCATTACCGACGGCCAGGAGCAGTTCGGCCAGTTCCCCATCGAAGGCACGCTGAACCTGCAACTGGGGCGTTTTACCGATATCGACGCGGATTTCTGGATCAACCAGTTCGACGCCAATGGCAGCGTGATTGCCAGCGAACACTTGAGCCAGCAAGACGTGCGCACCAAGAACAACCAACTCAATTACCTGGATGGCGGCCACTTGGCGCTGCTGATCAAGATCACTTCGCTGACCGCCAAACCACCCAGTGCGCCACCGCCCGACATTCAGGACTGATCCAGCGCCATGCCCCTGACGTCGTCGTTGACCAAACCCCTGGCCCCTTCGTGGGCCAATCGCTTTAAAGAGCAAAGCCTTGAGCGCGGGCGGCGCTACGCCCTGGAAAACCGCGTGCGCATCGTCGAGTCCGGCGACAGCACCATCATCGCCAGCTGCGAAGGCTCTGGCGGCAATGTATACCGACAAACCATCTCGCTGCGCGAATCGGCCAAGGGCACGCTGATCCTGGTGGACAGCCGCTGCACCTGCCCGGTACACACCAACTGCAAACACATCGCGGCAGTGCTGCTCAAGGTCCAGGAAACCCTGGCTTACCCGGCCGCCGCGCAAGATGCCGAGCTGTTGGAAAAACTCCAGGCCGTGCTGGATAACCGCGTGGTGCTGCCACAGGTGGTGATGGAAGATGTGCGGCCAGTGCCGCGCCTGTGGCTGGCCAGCGTGGAGTTCAGCGCGTTTGAACCGCGTAATGGCAAGATGCAGCGCTATATCCAGCACCGTGCGGCGCTGTCGTTCAATTACCTGGGCAACTATGTCAGCGGGCAAAAAAACGCCGACATCATCGTGCGCCAGGAAACCCAGAGCCTGCGCATCAAGCGCCATCCGGAACTGGAGCAACCCTATCGCGAACAACTGCGCCTGCTGGGCTTCAAGATCGCTACACGCCAGAGCAAGGCGTTGCCGGAGAGTGCCGGTGAATTGTTCGAAATGGTCAATGACAGCGCCTGGTTGAACTTCACCCTCAACGCCTCGCCGACCTTGCGCGCCGAGGGTTGGGAGTTGCAGATCGATGAGGATTTCGGTTTCGACTTGAGCACCGTCGATGACTGGTACGCCACCGTCGACGAAGGCCCGGAACGCGACTGGTTCGACCTGGAGCTGGGGATTATCGTCAATGGCGAGCGCCTGAGCCTGTTGCCGATTTTGCTCAACTTGATGCGTTCGCATACCGAAATCCTCAACCCGGAAAAACTTGCCCGGCGCCGTGACGACGAGCTGATCCTGGTGAATATTCCCGGCCTGCCCAACGGCCACGGCCCGCTGCAAGTGGCTTTGCCGTACGGCAGGCTCAAGCCGGTGCTGGCAACCCTTGGCGAGTTTTACCTACAGGAAACCGGCACCACCAGCTTGCGTCTGGCCAAAGCCGACGCCATTCGCCTGAACCCGCTGGAAGACCTGCCGCTGCAATGGGAAGGCGGTGAGAAGATCCGCAATTTCGCCCAGCGCCTGCGCGACATCAAGGACTTCACCTGCGTGGCGCCCGAGGGCTTGAACGCGACCTTGCGCCCGTATCAGCTGGAAGGCTTGAGCTGGATGCAGTCGCTGCGTCAGCTCGATGTCGGCGGGATCCTTGCCGATGACATGGGCCTGGGCAAAACCCTGCAGACCCTGGCGCATATTCTCAGCGAAAAGGCCGCCGGACGCCTCGACCGACCGTGCATGGTGGTGATGCCCACCAGCCTGATTCCCAACTGGCTGGATGAGGCGGCGCACTTCACACCGCAACTGCGGGTGCAGGCGCTATACGGCGCTGGCCGTAAGAAACATTTCCCCCATTTGCAGGACTATGACCTGCTGCTGACCACCTACGCGCTGCTGCCCAAGGACATCGACACGCTCGCCGCCCTGCCCTTGCATGTGCTGATCCTCGATGAAGCCCAATACATCAAGAACCCCAACAGCAAGGCTGCCCAGGCCGCGCGCGAGTTCACTGCTCGCCAGCGCCTGTGCCTGAGCGGCACGCCGCTGGAAAACCACTTGGGCGAGCTGTGGTCGCTGTTCCACTTCCTGCTGCCGGGCTGGCTGGGTGACGTAAAAAGCTTCAACCGCGATTACCGCGTGCCCATCGAAAAGCGCGCCAGTGAGGTGCGCTTGCAACACCTCAACGGTCGGATAAAACCTTTCCTGCTGCGCCGCACCAAAGAGCAGGTGGCCACCGAGCTGCCGCCCAAGACCGAGATCATCCATTGGGTCGACCTCAATGAGGCCCAGCGCGACGTGTACGAAACCATGCGCCTGGCCATGGACAAGAAGGTGCGCGACGAAATCACCCGCAAGGGCGTGGCGCGCAGCCAGATCATCATTCTTGAAGCGCTGCTCAAGTTGCGCCAGGTGTGTTGCGACCTGCGCCTGGTCAACGACGCCACCCTGCCCGCCCGTGGCAGCAGCTCAGGCAAACTCGACAGCCTGTTGGAGATGCTCGAAGAGCTGTTCGCCGAAGGGCGCCGAATATTGTTGTTCTCGCAGTTCACCTCGATGCTGAGCCTGATCGAAGCCGAGCTGAAAAAACGCGGCGTGCCCTACGCATTACTCACCGGCCAGACCCGCGACCGGCGCACGCCGGTGAAGGATTTCCAGAGCGGCAAGCTACAGATTTTTCTGATCAGCCTGAAGGCCGGCGGCGTGGGCTTGAACCTGACCGAGGCGGATACGGTGATCCACTATGACCCGTGGTGGAACCCGGCGACGGAAAACCAGGCGACCGACCGTGCGTACCGCATCGGGCAGGAGAAGCCGGTGTTCGTGTACAAGATGATTGCGCGAGGCACGGTGGAGGAGAAGATCCAACACCTGCAGAAGGAAAAGTCTGATCTGGCAGCAGGCGTGCTGGATGGGCGCACGACCGGGGATTGGCAGTTGGGTAATGAGGATATCGAGGCGTTGTTTGCGCCGTTGCCCAACAAGCAAGAGAAGCGCTGACGGTTAGATCGCTATCGCAGGCAAGCCAGCTCCCACCCTTGAATGTATTCACAAATCGAGAGTGGGAGCTGGCTTGCCTGCGATGGCAGCAACGCGATATTCAGTCGATCAACTGAGCATCGCGCAACGCGGTAAGCGCCACCAGCCAACGCGGATCCTGCTTGTACTCCGTAGAGGCAATTGCCTGCCCACGCATCCGCGCAATCCGCGCCGACGGCGTGACCTTCATGCGTTGCGCCGCAGTCAGTGCCAGCTCCGCAGCAGCACGGTCATTACACACCAACCCCATATCACAACCGGCCGTCAGCGCCGCCTCAATTCGACTGGCCGCATCACCGACCACATGAGCGCCGGCCATGGACAGGTCATCGCTGAAAATCACCCCATCAAATTGCAGCTCGCCGCGCAAAATATCCTGCAACCAGCGACGCGAGAAACCGGCGGGCTGTGCGTCCACTTGCGGATAAATAACGTGAGCCGGCATCACCGCCGCCAATTGCTTGCTCAGGCGTGCGAAAGGCACCAGGTCATTTGCACGAATCTGTTCCAGGCTGCGCTCGTCGTTTGGAATCGCGACGTGGGAATCCGCCTCGGCCCAGCCATGGCCCGGGAAGTGTTTACCGGTGGCCGCCATACCGGCGCTGTTCATGCCGCGAATGAATGCACCCGCGAGCACGGCAGCGCGCTCCGGATCGCCTTCGAAGGAACGGGTGCCGACAACGGCGCTGCGTTGGTAGTCGAGGTCAAGCACCGGGGCGAAGCTCAGGTCGAGGCCGACCGCCAGCACTTCAGTGGCCATGATCCAGCCGCACTGCTCGGCCAGGTATTCGGCGTTGGGTTTATCCGCCAGCAGGCGCATGGCCGGCAGACGCACAAAGCCCTGGCGCAGGCGCTGCACACGCCCGCCTTCCTGATCGACCGCCAGCAGCAGGTCTGGGCGCACCGCGCGAATGGCCGCACTCAATTCGCGCACTTGCCGCGGGTGCTCGATATTGCGCGCAAAAATGATCAACCCGCCCACTTCAGGCTGGCGCAACAACTGGCGATCCTCGGCCGTCAGCCAAGTACCGGCCACATCGACCATTAACGAACCTTGCAGGGCAGCAGTCATAAACTTTCCTTAAATAACGCACACAACCCGTTGCCCTCACCTGGCGCAATAAGCGCAGCGAGCACAACGGGTTGTGAGTAAATAGCTGAAATCGGCATGGCGGCTAGCTTAGCCGCCGCGCACACCTGGGGCAATCACGCCTTGGCGACGGCCGGCGTAGATTTGCTGCGCGCACGCAACTGGGCAGCGGCCATGACCGGATCGGTCACGCCGGTTTCGGCACGCATGCCGGCGGCAAGGAACGGCACCATCAGGCGCATCACTTGCTCGATGGAAGTATTGACGCCGAAATCGGTCTCGGCAATTGCGCGCAACGCCTTGATCCCGGACATGCTGAACGCGGCAGCGCCGAGCATGAAGTGCACACGCCAGAACAGTTCGATCGGCGGAATACGCGGCGCAGCTTCGTTGACCAGCAGCATGTAGCGACGGAACACCTTGCCGTACATGTCTTCCAGGTAACGGCGCAAGTGGCCCTGGCTCTGGCTGAAGGCCAGCCCTAACAGGCGCATGAAGATCGACAGGTCATTGCCGCTGCGCGGTTGAACCACCAAGGCTTGCTCAACCAGGATTTCCAGCAGGTCTTCCAGGCTTGGCTTGTTTTCGGGCTTGGTCTGGCGACGCTCCAGCTCACGGTCGAGGCTGGCGCAGAACGGCCCCAGGAAGCGCGAGAACACCGCCTGGATCAGGGCTTTTTTCGAGCCGAAATGATAGTTCACAGCGGCGAGGTTAACCCCAGCCTTGCTGGTAATCAGCCGCAATGAAGTTTCAGCAAATCCTTTTTCCGCGAACAATTGCTCGGCAGCATCGAGAATGCGTTCAACGGTTTCCGACTGGGCCATGGCTACTCCGCCTGACAAACACTTGTTTGAAACATACGTTTCAGGGTGTGTCTTGTCAAGCCTGCGAGGCCGTTTTCCGGCCGGGCAGTCATCTATTTCATCGCTATTTAATCACATCCTTCGCGCCCTGTAGGCAGCGCTGTCTATGCCTTGCAGGAAGAGTGACAGACGACCGTCCAGCGGAGTGCCAAAAAAGGATGATTGCCAAGCGCAGTTCACTGTATATAATCCCAGTCACTGTATAAAAAGACAGAGCGATCAACATGCTAAAACTGACGCCACGCCAAGCTGAGATTCTGGCTTTTATCAAGCGCTGCCTCGACGACAACGGCTACCCGCCGACGCGAGCGGAAATTGCGCTGGAACTGGGGTTCAAGTCCCCCAACGCCGCCGAAGAACACCTCAAGGCCCTCGCCCGCAAAGGCGCGATCGAGATGACCCCAGGTGCTTCACGCGGTATTCGCATCCCTGGCTTTGAAGCCAAGGCCGACGAATCGACCCTGCCGATCATCGGTCGCGTCGCCGCCGGTGCGCCGATCCTGGCGCAGCAGCACGTCGAAGAGTCCTGCAACATCAACCCGACGTTCTTCCATCCGCGTGCCGACTACCTGTTGCGCGTACACGGCATGAGCATGAAGGACGTGGGCATTTTCGACGGTGATCTGCTGGCTGTCCACACCACTCGCGAAGCCCGTAATGGTCAGATCGTCGTCGCCCGTATCGGCGACGAAGTCACCGTCAAACGCTTCAAGCGCGAAGGCAGCAAGGTCTGGCTTATGGCCGAGAACCCTGAGTTCGCCCCGATTGAAGTGAACCTGAAAGATCAGGACCTGGTGATCGAAGGCTTGAGCGTCGGCGTTATTCGCCGCTAAAGGAGGCACCATGCAACTCGTGCACACCCCACAACACACACAACTGTCGCTGTTCGAGGCCTTTATGGCCCAACCCCTTGCGCCCATTCTCAAGGAAGCGGTCGAGGCCCCTTGGGGCTCCGAACCTGAGGCGTTCAGTGAACTGTCGTTGCGCGGTGCTGCCGGGAGCTGCCTGAGCCTGCTGGCGCCGATCCTTCGAGAATTGAGCGAGGAGCAGGACGCACGCTGGCTGACGCTGATTGCCCCACCCGCCAGCCTGACCCAGGCCTGGCTGCGGGACGCCGGGCTCAACCGTGAGCGCATCCTGCTGCTGCAACCGCGCGGTGCGCAAAGTGCTCAGCAACTGACGTGCGAAGCCTTGCGCCTGGGGCGCAGCCACACGGTGGTGAGCTGGTTGAACCCACTGAATGCAACAGCCAAGCAGCAGCTGATCAGCGCCGCGCGCACGGGCGATGCGCAGAGTTTGAATATTCGATTGGGGTAATGGGATCTGCTGCAGGCCAGCCGTATGGATGGGCTTGTTATGGCAGGCGAGCCTGTTGTGGCAGGTGAGCTTGTTGTGGCGAGCGAGCTTGCTCGCGCTGGGCTGCGCAGCAGCCCCAAAACCAGGCACCGTGGAATACCTGATACAGCGCATTAAATCTATTCAGGGCCGCTTCGCAGCCCAGCGGGAGCAAGCTCCCTCGCCACAGAAGCCCGGTCGTCAGAACACTTCCGACAGCGCGTCATTGCTACTCAGTGAAGCACCCGCGGCCCATCTTCCTTCTCCGGCTCGCCTTCGGCCAGGCGACCAGCCATCTGCACACCAACGCTCAACATGGCTTTTGCCACTTCTACATGTTGGCCCTGCAGGAACACTTTTGCATCTTCGGAAAAATCCAAAATAACCAGAGAACCCTCGTCCTCGGCCCTGCGCAGCTCGATTCGGCCGTCAGGCAACTCTACAATTTCCAGAAAGGACGTTGGCATATAAGTCTGTTCTCCACGAAAGGCCGGGATTATATCAGTCATCCACCCAGCCTCGCTGAGGATCTGAACAGGTTTCTTAACGGCTTGATGAATGGTGCTCTTCGGCAAGACTGCTCTCAATGTGGGAGCTGGCTTGCCTGCGATTACGGTGCATCAGCAAATGGCCGGCAAGCTGACCCAGCCTATCGCAGGCAAGCCAGCTCCCACCTTTGTTCAGCGCAAACCTCTTAACACTCGTTCAAGCCTTCACGAAACCGCAACGCCATCTTCTTCAGCTCCTGGCGCCAGCTTTCCAGCTCTTCGCGGCTCAAGGGCTTGGGCTCATCCTCTCCCAGCGCAACGGCCACGATCAGCGGCTGTGTCACATCACCCTTGGGCACATGGGGAACACGCGGCGGCTGGAACATATCCGCATGCGCTTTGAGCAATCGAGCAACCCAACTGTCGGGGCTCTGCGCCATTTCCACCAGTTCGGCCAGTTCAGGAATCGCCATGCTGTCCAGCACTTCGCGGTTCATGAGCATTTCTGCGCGTGGTGCGCCCGCCTGGGGCAAGCGGTAGAACCCGGCAATTTCATGGCACAGGCCCAGCAAAGCGCCATAGAGGTGGAACAACGCCGCCTCACGCCCGGCCTGGACCAGCGCGATGGCATTCATCTCCTTCCCTTCCTCGGCGCGGCCAAGGGCTTCCAGGGACAAACCCGCGAAGTAAATTTTCTGATTGGTACGGGTATAGAGTTCGTTGGCCATAACGGCAATCTCCACAACGAAATAAGCGTGATGCTGGCTGAACAGTGTCACGGATCAGCCAAGTTTCCTGCAAGCGTAAAAAAAGGCCGCCTTTTCAGGCGGCCTTTGTAGCTGGCAGATCAGCCGATCAAGCGCCCTGGCGCTTGTCCTCGACCTTCCACTTGCCGCCGTCGTAGAAAGCTTTCCAGCCGGTAGGCTTGCCGTCCACTTCGGTCTGCACGTACTGCTCCTTGGTTTTGCGGCTGTAGCGGATCACGGACGGGCGACCGTCGGGATCCTTCTTCGGCGCTTCACACAGGAAGTGGTACTTCGGATCGATCTCGTCCTTGTGCGGCACGATTTCCATCACCAGCGGAGCACGGGTCTCGCGGTTTTTCGGAAACTGGCTGGCCGCCAGGAACAGACCCGAAGCGCCGTCACGCAGGATGTAGGTGTCGTTGACCTTCTCGCACTTGAGTTCAGGCATCTTCACCGGGTCCATCTTCGGCGGCGCCGCGTCACCGCTTTTGAGCAGTTTGCGCGTGTTCTTGCAAGTCGGGTTGGTGCAGCCGAAGAACTTGCCGAAACGACCGGTCTTGAGCTGCATCTCGCTGCCGCACTTGTCGCATTCCAGGCTCGGACCTTCGTAGCCTTTGATGCGGTAGGTGCCCTCTTCGATCTCGTAGCCATTGCAATCCGGGTTGTTACCGCAGATGTGCAACTTATGCTTCTCGTCGAGCAGGTAGGCGTCCATCGCCGTGCTGCAGATCGGGCAACGGTGCTTGCCGCGCAGTACCAGCGACTCGGATTCACCCTCGTCGTCGGCGGCAATCTCATCGCCTGGCACCAGGTTAACGGTGGCCTTGCAGCGCTCTTTCGGCGGCAGGCTGTAGCCCGAGCAACCGAGGAACACACCGGTGGATGCGGTACGAATCTGCATCGGGCGGCCGCACGTCAGGCACGGGATGTCGGTCATCACCGGTTGGTTGGCGCGCATGCCGCTTTCAGGGCTTTCGGCTACTTCGAGTTTCTTTTTGAAGTCGCCGTAGAACTCATCCAGCACGTTTTTCCAGTCGCGTTCGCCCTGCGCCACGTCATCGAGGTTCTCTTCCATGCCGGCGGTGAAGCCGTAATCCATGAGGTTGGAGAAGCTCTCGGACAGGCGTTCGGTGACGATGTCGCCCATCTTTTCCGAGTAGAAACGACGGTTGTGCAGCGCTACGTAGCCACGGTCCTGGATGGTCGAGATGATTGCCGCATAGGTCGAAGGACGACCAATACCGCGTTTTTCCATCTCTTTTACCAGGCTGGCTTCGGAGTAACGCGCCGGCGGCTTGGTGAAGTGCTGGGACGGGTCGAGCTTGATCAGCTTCAACGTGTCGCCCTGGGCCATGTCCGGCAGCACGTCGTCATCGCCTGGCTTGGCGATTTGCGGCATCACGCGGGTATAGCCGTCGAACTTGAGGATACGGCCCTTGGCACGCAGCTCGAAGTCGCCTGCGCCCACGCTGACGGTGGTGGACAGGTATTGCGCCGGCAGCATCTGGCAGGCAAGGAACTGGCGCCAGATCAGCTCGTAGAGGCGCTCAGCATCACGCTCCATGCCGCTCAGCTTGCTTGGCTCGGTGTTGGCGTCGGAAGGACGAATCGCTTCGTGAGCCTCTTGTGCGCCTTCCTTGCTGCTGTAGACGTTCGGCTTTTCCGGCAGGTACTTCTTGCCGAACTCGCTTTCAATATAAGTGCGCGCCATCGCCACCGCGTCTTGCGACAGGTTGGTGGAGTCGGTACGCATATACGTGATGTAGCCGGCTTCATACAAGCGCTGGGCCATCATCATGGTCTTCTTCACGCCAAAGCCCAGGCGGTTGCTCGCGGCCTGTTGCAAGGTGGACGTGATGAACGGCGCCGACGGCTTGCTGCTGGTTGGCTTGTCTTCGCGCTTGACGATGCTGTAGCTGGAAGCCTTGAGCTTCTCCAGCGCGGCCATGGCCTGGGCTTCGTTCAGCGGCTTGAAGGCCTCGCCTTTCTCACGGGCCACTTCAAAGCGCACGTTGGCGCCCTTGGCAGTGCCCAGGTCGGCGTGGACTTCCCAGTATTCTTCGGGGTTGAACGCACGGATCTCACGCTCACGCTCCACCACCAGCTTGACCGCTACCGATTGCACACGGCCGGCGGACAGGCCACGGGCGATTTTCGCCCACAGCAGTGGCGAGACCATGTAACCCACCACGCGGTCGAGGAAACGACGCGCCTGCTGGGCGTTAACACGGTCGATATCCAGCTCACCCGGCTTGGAGAAGGCTTCCTGGATGGCTTTCTTGGTGATTTCGTTGAACACCACACGCTTGTAGCGGCTGTCATCACCGCCGATGGCTTCGCGCAGGTGCCAGGCAATGGCTTCCCCTTCGCGGTCCAAGTCCGTCGCGAGATAGATGGTGTCGGCATCTTTGGCGAGCCGGCGCAGCTCTTCGATGACCTTTTCCTTGCCTGGAAGGATTTCGTACTTGGCCTTCCAGCCGTGATCCGGGTCCACACCCATGCGTGAGACCAGCTGCTTGCGCGCTTTCTCTTTAGGGCTGAGCACCGGACCTTCGCCCGCAGCGGCCTTGCCGCGCTTGGCGGCAGGCTCCTTGCTGGCGCTAGCCGAACCGCTGGTGGGCAGGTCTCGGATATGGCCGATACTCGACTTCACCACGTACTCGTTGCCCAAGTACTTGTTGATGGTCTTGGCCTTAGCCGGGGATTCCACAATGACCAGCGATTTGCCCATGGATCGGAAAATTCCTGAATTCGAGAAGTGAAAGGCAGTTGGCGCCTGTCGCGGCAACGCTATATATAGTGGCAACAAGGTGAGGTCAAGCGCAGCATTCTGCGCGGCCTGCCGTTATTGCCCTGAAAAAAGACTGGGTTCGACCTGCACCAAAGCAAAGCGCGGGACCTGCTCGCCGTCAACTTCGACGGTCTCCAGGAACATGCTCAATGGGCGCACCCAAAAGCCGTAATCGCCATACAGTGCTTGGTAAAACACCACTTCTTCTTCGGTCTCGGAGTGCCGCGCCACATTAAAAACGCGGTACTGCGGGCCCTTATAATGTTGGTAGAGCCCTGGTTCGACTTTCATGCTTTGGCCCTCGTGCAAAATTTGTTGAAAAAAAATATTAAAAATTCCAAAAAACAAAAACCGGGGCACTGGGCCCCGGCTTCCGTCAGCGAAACGTTTAGATACGTTCGAAGACGGTGGAAATGCCTTGGCCGAGACCAATGCACATGGTTGCAACCCCAAGGTTGCCGCCATTTTGCTTCATCACGTTAAGCAAAGTGCCGGAGATACGTGCACCGGAGCAACCGAATGGGTGGCCCAGGGCAATCGCGCCGCCGTGCAGGTTAACCTTCTCGTTCATCTTGTCGAGTACTTTCAAATCTTTCAGCACTGGCAGGGCCTGTGCGGCGAAAGCTTCGTTGAGCTCGAAGAAGTCGATATCGGAGATGGTCAGGCCCGCGCGCTTCAAGGCTTTTTGTGTGGCCGGTACTGGACCATAGCCCATGATTGCCGGGTCCACACCTGCCACTGCCATCGAACGGATCACCGCCATCGGCTGAATGCCCAGGTCCTGGGCACGTTGCGCCGACATCACGATCATGCACGAAGCACCGTCGGTGATTTGCGACGACGTACCGGCTGTCACGGTGCCGCCCTTTGGATTGAAGGCGGGTTTCAAGGCCGCCAGGCTTTCCAGAGTGGTATCCGGACGAATGGTTTCGTCGTAGTCGAACAGTTTGAGGAAACCGTTCTCGTCGTAACCGTTCATCGGGATGATTTCATCCTTGAACTTGCCTTCCACGGTCGCCTTGTGGGCCAACTGGTGGGATCGCACGCCGAATGCGTCCTGGGCTTCGCGGGTAATGCCGTGCATTTTGCCGAGCATTTCTGCGGTGAGGCCCATCATGCCCGAGGCTTTTGCCGCGTACAGCGACATGTGCGGGTTAGGGTCGACGCCGTGCATCATGCTGACGTGGCCCATGTGCTCCACGCCGCCGACCACGAACACATCGCCGTTGCCGGTCATGATCGCTTGCGCAGCAGTGTGCAGCGCGCTCATCGACGAACCACACAGGCGGCTGACGGTCTGGCCAGCTGCGGTGTGCGGGATCTGGGTCATCAACGACGCCATGCGCGCGATGTTCCAGCCCTGCTCCAGGGTCTGGTTGACGCAGCCCCAGATCACGTCTTCGACTTCGTTAGGGTCGACCTTGACGTTACGCTCCAGCAATTTGCTGATCAGGTGCGCCGACATGTCTTCGGCGCGGGTGTTGCGGTGCATGCCGCCCTTGGAGCGGCCCATTGGCGTGCGACCGAAGTCGACAATCACCACGTCTCTTGGATTCAAGCTCATAAATATTCTCGCTCTAGTCGTCTGGGCGCTTAACCGAAGAAGCTCTGGCCGTTTTTGGCCATTTCACGCAGCTTCGCGGTCGGGTGGTACAGCGGGCCCAAATCAGCGTATTTGTCAGCCAGGGCAACGAACTCAGCCACACCGATCGAGTCGATGTAACGCAGCGCACCACCACGGAATGGAGGGAAACCAATACCGTACACCAGGCCCATATCGGCTTCGGCGGCGGTTTCAACGATGCCGTCTTCCAGGCAACGCACGGTTTCCAGGCACAGGGCGATCATCATCCAGTTGATGATGTCCTCATCGGACACCTCACGCTGCTCGTAGATGACCGGAGCCAGCACTTCGTGAACCGACGGGTCGGCCACTTTCTTCTGCTTGCCCTTCTTGTCAGCCTCGTAGGCGTAGAAGCCTTTGCCGTTTTTCTGGCCCAGGCGCTTGGCCTCGTAGAGCGCGTCGATCGCCGAGCGGCGGTCGTCTTTCATGCGGTCCGGGAAGCCTTCAGCCATCACGTCACGACCGTGGTGGCCCGTGTCGATACCGACCACGTCCATCAGGTACGCCGGGCCCATTGGCCAGCCAAATTTTTCCATAACCTTGTCGATGCGTACGAAGTCCACACCGGCGCTGACCAGCTTGGCGAAACCGCCGAAGTACGGGAACAACACGCGGTTGACCAGGAAGCCCGGGCAGTCATTGACCACGATCGGGTTCTTGCCCATTTTCTTGGCGTAGGCAACGGTGGTGGCAACCGCCAACTCGCTGGACTTCTCGCCACGGATCACTTCCACCAGCGGCATCATGTGTACCGGGTTGAAGAAGTGCATGCCGACGAAGTTTTCCGGACGCTTGAGGGCTTTGGCCAGCAGCGAGATGGAAATGGTCGAAGTGTTCGAGGCCAGGATAGTGTCGTCTTTAACCTGGCCTTCCACTTCAGCCAGTACGGCTTGCTTGACCTTCGGGTTTTCGACTACGGCTTCGACCACCAGGTCGACGTGACCGAAATCGCCGTAGGACAGCGTAGGACGAATGCCGTTAAGCACTTCAGCCATCTTCGCGGCGGTCATGCGACCTTTATCAACGCGGCCCACCAGCAGCTTGGCGGCTTCTGCCAGGCCTTGCTCGATGCCGTGCTCGTTGATGTCTTTCATCAGGATCGGCGTGCCTTTGGACGCCGACTGATAGGCGATACCGCCGCCCATGATACCGGCGCCCAGTACGGCAGCCTGTTTCACGTCGCGGGCGATTTCGTCGTAGGCCTTGGCCTTTTTCTTCAGTTCCTGATCGTTCAGGAACAGGCCGATCAAGCTTTGTGCTGCCGAGGTTTTCGCCAGTTTGACGAAACCTGCCGCTTCCACTTCCAGGGCTTTGTCGCGACCGAAGTTCGCAGCTTTCTGGATGGTCTTGATCGCTTCAACCGGCGCCGGGTAGTTCGGGCCGGCCTGGCCGGCCACAAAACCTTTGGCGGTTTCGAACGACATCATTTGTTCGATGGCGTTGAGCTTGAGTTTTTCCAGCTTCGGCTGACGCTTGGCCTTGTAGTCAAATTCGCCGCTGATGGCGCCTTTGATCAGGTTCAGGGCGGCTTCAGCCAGTTTGTCCGGGGCAACCACGGCATCGACTGCACCGACTTTCAGCGCGTCTTCGGCACGGTTTTCTTTACCGGCGGCGATCCACTCGATCGCGTTGTCAGCACCGATCAGGCGCGGCAGACGCACAGTGCCGCCGAAACCTGGGTAGATGCCCAGTTTGACTTCAGGCAGGCCGATTTTGGCGGTGGCCGACATGACGCGGAAGTCTGCAGCCAGGCACATTTCCAGGCCGCCGCCCAACGCGATGCCATTGATGGCAGCCACGGTTGGCACGTTGAGGTCTTCGAAATCGCTGAAAATCTTGTTGGCTTCGAGGTTGCCGGCCACAAGCTCTGCATCGGGCAGCTTGAAGTTGTCGACGAATTCGGTGATGTCAGCGCCGACGATAAACACGTCCTTGCCGCTGGAGACGATCACGCCCTTGACCGAAGCATCTGCTTTGATGGTGTCTACGGCCTGACGCAGTTCGTTCAGGGTTAGACGGTTGAACTTGTTGACGGACTCACCCTTGAGGTCGAATTTCAGTTCGACGATGCCACTTTCAAGAGCCTTAACCGTGATGGCTTTACCTTCGTAAATCATCAACTGATCTCCACGATATGGAAGCTGAACAGTACACACTGGACGCTGGCCTATTGGTTGGACATTGATAGTTGCCTCAATGCTCATGCCAATCCGCCAGGCACACCCGCCAATGCGCTAGTCGGGGTTCTGTATGAGTCGTCTGACAGACAAACGCTCAATTCATACGCCCGTTTGATTTGGGTACGTCACCTTCATCCAATTCAGGGCAATTGTCAATCGCTCGAAAGGCCAGGAAAAACGCGACTTTCCAGTCAGTTCAGAACTCCACGCCCACGCCTGCGCCCTGTCAATATTCAAATATTCACAGAATCAATAATAAAAAAGATGTGGGAAAAGGCTGTACAGAATCGGATATGCCGCTAGGCTTGCGACAACCGCAAAGCGCCCCGTGATGAACACCCGGCGCGAGGAACACAGAATTACCGGCCTGCCTGGCCAACTCCAGCCCGATGATGATGTCGGGCTTTTTAATGCCAGTCTTTTAACGCTAATGGCGTCATGCCAGGGCCTTGAGCAGCGTATCGATGTCCTTCAGCACACTGGCCTCACCCTTCTCGCCCCAATACAGGGCGATCATTTGCTTGTCGGCCTCGACCTTGTAGACGTTGGCCGGCAACGTCGCAAAATGCGGCAACAACTTTTCATCCTCACACACTTCACGCCATTGATTGACCCATACGCCTGGCGACATTTGCCAATAACTCCACAGGGCCGGCGTGCTGCCGCGCCGTGGCCTGCAGTACTGCGCGCAGGGGCTCGGCGGCTCTTGCGCAAGCCAGTGCGGCCACTCCTGTGGCGCCAATTGCATGGCCAAACCGATGCGGCGCGCCTCCATGCGCAGGGCCATGCGCCCGCTCTGATGGCGCGACGGGCGCAGCCAGGCCAGGGGGCTAAGAACCACCAGAAGGATTGACACCACTATCCAGACCGTCATATGTGTACTCCCGAATTTCTAGATGCGCGGATTTGAGCTGACGCAACCCCATCCGCTTGAAACCAGCCATACTGAACTTATTGCAGTCTCCTGGAGGAACGCGCCATGCCCAACGAATATTCCTACAAACATATCCTGGTCGCGGTCGATCTGACCGAAGAGTGCGACCCGGTTATCAAGCGCGCTCAGGCTTCAGCAATCGCCAACGGCGCCAAGCTGTCACTCGTGCATATCGTCGAGCCCATGGCCATGGCCTTTGGTGGCGACGTACCCATGGACCTTTCCCAGTTGCAGCAACAGCAGTTTGACCAGGCCAAAGAGCGCCTGGACCGTTTGATTCTCAAGTACCCGCACTTGAAAAAGGAAGACTGCCACCTCACCTACGGCCAACCGCGCCAGGAAATCCATCACCTGGCCAAAGAGCAGAACTGCGACCTGATCGTGGTCGGCAGCCATGGTCGTCATGGCCTGGCGTTGTTGCTGGGTTCTACCGCCAATGACGTGCTGCACGGCGCGCCGTGTGATGTGCTGGCGGTGAAGCTGGTAAAAAGCTCGTAAGGCCGATGAAGATCTAATGTGGGAGCTGGCTTGCCTGCGATGCAGGCACCTCGGTGCTTCAGGCAGACCGAGGTGAGGCTATCGCAGGCAAGCCAGCTCCCACATTTCGAATCGCATTTCATATAAAAAGCCCGGCGATCATACCGATGAGCGCCGGGCTTTTTTATGGCGTGCGAATCAATCAGGCATCCAGCTCAGCCCAACGCTCCATCAGCACTTCCAGCTCCTGGTTCAACGTTTCCAGGGAAGCAATCACCTTGGCGGTTTCCGCCGCCGGGCGCAGGTAGAAACCCGCGTCAGCCATGTCTGCTTCTACCGCAGCGATCTGCTGTTCCTTGGCGTCGATATCACCCGGCAAGGCTTCCAGCTCGCGTTGCAGCTTGTAGCTGAGCTTCTTCTTGGCCGCCGGTGCAGCTTCCGCAACCGGTGCAGCAGCAGCGGCCACAGGCGCCACGACTGCCGAGGTCAGGTCGGCCTTGCCGGACTTGCTCTCGGTCACGCCCAGCAGGCGCGGCGAGCCGCCCTGACGGATCCAGTCCTGGTAACCACCGACGTATTCACGCACCTTGCCTTCACCTTCGAAGACCAGGGTGCTGGTCACCACGTTGTCGAGGAATGCCCGGTCGTGGCTGACCATCAGCACGGTGCCGTTGAAGGTCAGCAAAACCTCTTCCAGCAGCTCGAGGGTTTCCACGTCGAGGTCGTTGGTCGGTTCGTCGAGTACCAGCAGGTTGGACGGCTTGCTGAACAGCTTGGCCAGCAGCAGGCGCGCACGCTCACCACCGGACAGGGCTTTGACTGGCGTACGCGCACGCTGCGGGCTGAACAGGAAGTCGCCCAGGTAGCTCAGCACGTGGCGGCTCTGACCGTCGATGTCGATAAAGTCGCGGCCTTCGGCAACGTTGTCGATCACGGTCTTTTCCAGGTCCAACTGATGGCGCAACTGGTCGAAGTAGGCCACGTCGATGCGCGTGCCTTCTTCCACGGTGCCGCTGGTCGGTTGCAGGCCATTGAGCATCAGTTTGAGCAAGGTGGTCTTGCCGGTGCCGTTGGCGCCCAGCAGGCCGATACGGTCGCCGCGCTGCAGGACCATCGAGAAGTCCTTGATCAGGAACGGGCCATCCGGGTGGTGGAAGCTGACATTCTCCAGCACCATCACCTGCTTGCCCGACTTGTCGGCGGTGTCCAGCTGGATATTGGCCTTGCCGGTGCGCTCGCGGCGCTCACTGCGCTCAACACGCAGGGCTTTGAGGGCGCGTACACGGCCTTCGTTACGGGTGCGACGGGCCTTGATGCCCTGGCGGATCCAGACTTCTTCCTGGGCCAGCTTCTTGTCGAACAGCGCGTTGGCGGTTTCTTCAGCGGCCAGCGAGGCTTCTTTGTGTACCAGGAAGCTGGCGTAGTCGCCGTTCCAGTCGATCAGGCCGCCACGGTCCAGTTCGAGGATGCGCGTGGCCAGGTTTTGCAGGAAGGAGCGGTCGTGCGTGATGAACAGCACGGCGCCCTGGAAATCCTTGAGGGCTTCTTCGAGCCAGGCGATAGCGCCGATGTCCAGGTGGTTGGTTGGTTCGTCGAGCAGCAGCAGGTCGGGCTCGGACACCAGCGCCTGGGCCAGCAACACGCGACGGCGCCAGCCACCGGACAACTCGGCGAGGGTCTTGTCGGCGGGCAGTTGCAGGCGGCTCAGGGTGCTGTCGACCAGCTGCTGCAAACGCCAGCCGTCACGGGCTTCGAGGTCTTGCTGGACGTGCATGAGCTTGTCCAGGTCGGCTTCGGTGACGCAGTTCTGCGCCAGGTGATGGTACTGCGCGAGCAACTCGCCAACGCCGTCGAGGCCTTCGGCAACCACGTCGAACACTGTCCGTCCGTCGGCCACCGGCAATTCCTGCGGCAATTCGCCGATCTTGAGGCCCGGCGCGCGCCATACAGAGCCGTCATCGGGCTTCTGGTCGCCTTTTACCAGCTTCATCATGCTGGACTTGCCGGTGCCGTTGCGGCCGATGATGCACACCCGCTCACCACGGGCGATCTGCCAGGACACCTTGTCCAACAACGGCATAGCGCCGAAAGCAAGGGACACATCGCTGAATTTGAGCAGGGTCATACGCTTCTCCAAAAACTGGGCGCGCATTCTACCTGACTTGAGGGTGGGATGCGGCCGGCATTTTTGCCACAGACACGTTCTGTAGGACATTTACGGTGAACTGCTGCCAGCCGGCCGGCAAAGCTTTCGCCAGCCGCTGGCAAAAGGCTAAGCTAGGGGCAATCAGTGTCGGCGGTGCCGGTGCTAGTCGTGATTTCTCTGCACGGACGTCTCATGCGCAGTCGCCTTTTCAACTTTTTATCTTGTCTGCTTCTTTCCGCCACCGCCGTTCAATCCGCCCAGGCCGTGGACCTCACCACCCAACGTCAGTATTACGATGAAGCCAAACGCGCCCTCGCCAAAGGCGACAGCGGCCCGTATATGCAATACAGCCAGGCCCTGGCCGACTACCCGCTCACGCCGTACCTGGCCTACGACGAGCTGACCGCGCGCCTCAAAACCGCGAGCAACGAGGAAATCGAACAGTTCCTCGCCAAAAACGGCGACCTGCCCCAGGCCAACTGGATGAAACTGCGTTGGTTGCGCTGGCTGGCCGACCGTGGTGACTGGCAAACCTTCGAAAAGTACTACGACGCCAAGCTCAATTTCGTCGAACTGGACTGCCTGCATGGCCAGTACCAGCTGACGCACAACCTCAAAGCCGAAGGCTACAAGACCACCGAAAAACTCTGGATGACCGGCAAATCCCAGCCGGCCGCCTGTGACGCCACCTTTGGCCAGTGGGCCGCCGATGGCCAACTCACCGAACAGAAAATCTGGGACCGCGCCAAGCTCGCCGCCGAAGCCCGCAACTACGCATTGGCCAACAGCCTGGTGAAAACCCTGCCAACCCTTGGCGCCCAAGGCCGCTTGATGATCGACGTGGCGCAAAAGCCCGACATGCTCAGCGACCCGTCGCGCTTCCTGCCGGCCAACGAGGCCATGTCTGACGCTGTGGGCCTGGGCCTGCGCCGCCTGGCACGCCAGGACCCGGACAAGGCCATGGCCCTGCTCGACGGCTATGCCAGCAGCATGCACTTCTCCCGTGACGAAAAAGTGTCGATCGCCCGCGAAATCGGCCTGACCCTCGCGCGCCGCTACGACCCACGCGCCCTGGACGTGATGACCAAGTACGACCCCGAGCTGCGTGACAACACCGTCTCCGAATGGCGCCTGCGCCTGCTGTTGCGCCTGGCTCGCTGGGAAGATGCCTACCAGTTGACCCGCAAACTCCCGCAAGACCTGGCCACCACCAACCGCTGGCGCTACTGGCAGGCGCGTAGCCTGGAACTGGCCGAGCCGAAGAACCCGCAGCCGCTGGTGCTGTACAAAAACCTTGCGCAGGAACGTGATTTCTACGGGTTCCTCGCGGCTGATCGCTCCAAAGCGCCCTACCAGTTGAAAAACAAACCGTTGGTGATGAGCCAGGCGCTGATCAACAAAGTGCGCAACACCCCCGGTGTGCGCCGCGCGATGGAGTTCTATGCACGCGGCCAGATTGTCGATGGCCGCCGCGAGTGGTACCACGTCAGCCGTCACTTCAACCGCGATGAAATGGTCGCCCAGGCCAAGCTGGCCTACGACATGAAGTGGTACTTCCCGGCGATCCGCACCATCAGCCAGGCGCAGTACTGGGATGACCTGGATATTCGTTTCCCGATGGCACACCGCGACACGCTGGTACGCGAAGCCAAGGTGCGTGGCCTGCATTCAAGCTGGGTGTTCGCCATCACCCGCCAGGAAAGTGCCTTCATGGACGACGCGCGCTCCGGCGTCGGCGCCAGTGGCCTGATGCAACTGATGCCCGGCACTGCCAAAGAAACCGCACGTAAATTCAGCATCCCACTGGCCTCCCCGGCCCAGGTGCTGGACCCGGACAAAAACATCCAGCTCGGCGCCGCCTACCTGAGCCAGGTACACAGCCAATTCAACGGCAACCGCGTACTCGCCTCCGCCGCCTACAACGCCGGCCCCGGCCGTGTGCGCCAGTGGCTGCGCGGTGCCGACCACCTGAGTTTCGATGTGTGGGTGGAAAGCATCCCGTTCGACGAAACCCGCCAGTATGTGCAGAACGTGCTGTCTTATTCGGTGATCTACGGGCAGAAACTCAATTCACCGCAGCCGCTGGTGGATTGGCATGAGCGGTATTTTGATGATCAGTAAGACTGACTGAAGTGCGATCAGCAGGCTTGCTGTGGCCAACAGGTTTCATTTGGCCACCAGGCTTGTTGTGGCGAGCAGCCTTGTTGTGGCGAGCAGGCTTGCCCTGCGCTGGAGTGCGAAGCGCTCCCTATTCAGCCCCGCCACGGTGTAACTGATAGACCGAGTCGGCAAGTTTTGGGGCTGCTACGCAGCCCAACGCGGGGCAAGCCCGCTCGCCACATCAAGCCCGCTCTCCACAACAAACCTGCTCAGCCTACTAGCCTGCTCACCCGACTAGCCTGCCTGCCACACTAGCCCGCTCGCCACATAGATCAAGCTAGCCTTCGTTTTTCACAACCTCACCGCCATCACTGAACTGCAACGCCGCTAACCGTGCATACAACGGATTACTCGCAATCAACTGTTGATGCGTACCCACTGCCACCAGCTTGCCCTGGTCCATCACCGCAATCCGGTCGGCGTTCTTCACTGTGGCCAACCGATGCGCAATCACCAGCGTGGTGCGGCCCTGCATCAGTTGCGGCAAGGCTTGCTGTATCAAATGCTCACTCTGCGCATCCAGGGCGCTGGTGGCTTCGTCCAGCAGCAGGATCGGCGCATCCACCAGCAACGCGCGGGCGATGGCCAGGCGTTGGCGTTGGCCGCCGGACAGGCCCATACCGCCGTCGCCCAGATGGGTCTGGTAGCCATCGGGCATTTGCAGGATGAAGTCATGGGCGTGGGCGATGCGTGCCGCGGCTTCGACCTGTTCGCGGGTGGCGGACGGGTTGCCATAACGGATGTTTTCTTCAACGCTGCCGAAGAACAGCGCCGGGCTCTGGGAAACCAGCGCGAAATGACGGCGCAGGTCCATTGGCTCGAGTTCGGTCAGCGGGTGGCCCTCAAGCAGGATGCGGCCTTGCTGCGGATCGTAAAAGCGCAGCAGCAAATCAAAGATCGTCGATTTACCCGCGCCGGATGGGCCGACCAACGCCAGGGTTTCACCGGGGTTGATGCTCAGGCTCAAACCGTCAATGGCGTAGCTGTGCGGCCGCGACGGGTAGGAAAAACGCAAGTCTTGCAGTTCCATACGACCGCTGACCCGCTCCGGCAACTGCACGCTGCCTTCGGCGGGTGCCTGGATGTCATTGCTCGACTGCAACAGTTCGCCAATCCGCTCAGCGGCACCGGCGGCACGTTGCAGCTCACCGAGCACTTCGCTCAGAGTACCAACCGCACTGCCGACGATCAGGCTGTAAAACACGAACGCCGCCAGTTCACCGCCGGAAATCCGCCCACTGATCACATCCATACCGCCCACCCACAGCATCACCCCCACCGCGCCGAGCACCAGCATGATCACCAGTGTAATCAGCCAGGCGCGCTGCGCGATGCGTTTACGCGCCGTGGCAAACGCCTCTTCCACGGTGATGGCAAAGCGCTGTTCGTCCTGCACCTGGTGGTTATAGGCCTGCACGGTCTTGATCTGGCCAAGCGTCTCCGACACGTAACTGCCCACATCGGCAATACGGTCCTGGCTCAGCCGCGACAGGCTGCGCACGCGGCGACCGAAGATCAGGATCGGCGCCAGCACCAGCGGCAGCGCCACCACCACGATGCTGGTGAGCTTGGGGTTGGTGACAAACAACAGCACGATGCCGCCGATCACCATCAAGGCGTTGCGCAGGAACAGCGACAGCGACGAGCCGATCACCGATTGCAGCAACGTGGTGTCGGTGGTCAGCCGCGACTGGATTTCCGAACTGCGGTTGTTCTCGTAAAAGCCTGGGTGCAGGTAGATCAGATGATTGAAGACTTGCCGACGAATGTCCGCCACCACCCGTTCGCCGATCCACGACACCAGGTAAAACCGCGCAAACGTACCCACGGCCAGGCCCAGCACCAGCACCATGAACAGGCCAATGGACTGGTTGAGCAGGTGCGGCGACTGGGTCATGAACCCCTGGTCCACCAGCAGGCGAATGCCCTGCCCCATGGACAAGGTGATGCCCGCAGTGACGATGAGTGCCAACAAAGCACCCAGTGCCTGCCAGCGGTACGGCGCGATAAAGCGGCTGGCCAGGCGAATGGCACGGCGTTGACGGACTGAGAACATGGCGGGCATACCGATGAGGAACCTGTACACCAACATTGGGGGAACTTAGCTAAATAACAATGCGTCAGGTTAATTATGCCCGCCGATGTTGATGCCTAGAGGCTATCGGTCTAACGCCTGGGTGGAAATTTGTATCGGTTTCTGTTGGACTGGGCGTTCGAAGCGGTGATCGTGTAAGCAGTTGTAATAGCGCGGTCACGCGCAGGTATTAGATTAGGCACACAACCTGATGAGGAGACAGGCCATGACCTTGCAAAACAGCAGTGACGCCAAAATTGAAGTGATTCGCCAGCCGCAGCACCTGCCTTGCTCGTATATCGACGCCAAGGGCCGCGAAGTGCAGATTACCGAAGAAATGATCCAGCAAGCGTGCAGCGACCTGGAACAGCGACTGGTCAAACCTGCCAAGCAAGGCTGACGCGCCCACGCTCTTTCAGACCCGGCCTTGATGGCCGGGTTTTTTATGCCTGTTTTTTGTGGTCCGCCTTTTGTGGCGAGGGAGCTTGCTCCCGCTGGGCCGGGCTGGCGCTCCAGTGCGCAGCGCCCCTGAAAGCCTGCGACTGCTGCGCAGTCGAACGGGAGCAAGCTCCCTCGCCACAGGCGTAACAGTCCTATAAAGGCATGGCGCCCAATGCAGTGACGATGTTCGACAACACTGCCGACTCGCCATTGATCCGCACCTTCAAGCCATCTATCTCGCGACGCTCCGGGTAATGCTTGCGCAGCAGGTCGAACGCCTTGCGTTGCTCTTCCACGGTTCCCACAAGGCTGCGGCGCAAATCCGCATCATCGCGGCGCGGGTCGTACACACTGCGGCACAAGGTCGCCAGCGCCCAGGCCGGGTCTGTCGATGCATTCAAGTGCACCTCGGCCAGCCATGGCTGCGGCAACAAATCACTCAACTGGATACTGGGTTCCTGGCCCATATGGGCGCACAAAGCCTGGTAGATCTGCGCGGTGCCACGCTGTTTGCCGTCGAGGCTGTAGCCGGCGATATGCGGTGTGGCCAGCACGCACAGGTCGGCCAGGTCGACGTCCACTTCGGGCTCGCCTTCCCACACGTCCAGCACGGCTTGCAGGTCTTCGCGCTCCAGCAGTACTTCGCGTAAGGCCGCGTTATCGACGACAGGGCCGCGACTGGCGTTGATCAGCCAGGTGCCGGGCTTGAGGCGACCAAGGCGTTCACGATCAAACAGGTGCCAGGTGGAGCCGTTACCAGACTTGGTCAGCGGCGTGTGCAGGCTGATCACATCGCACTGCTCGATAATCTGCTGCAGGCTGACGTAATCACCGTCTTCGGCAATCTGGCGCGGCGGGTCGCACACCAGCACGTTCCAACCCAGACCTTTAAGCACCTTGACCAGGCGCCCGCCCACTTCACCGGCACCGACGATGCCATAAGTGCGCTGGTTCAGGTCGGCGCCTTCGATTTCGGCCAGGGTCTGCAAACTGCCCAGCACGTAGTCCACCACACCGCGGGCATTGCAGCCTGGGGCGCTGGACCAGGTGATACCGGCCTGTTTGAAGTAATCCAGGTCCAGGTGATCGGTGCCAATGGTGCAGGTGCCCACAAAGCGCACTTGAGTGCCGTCCAACAAGGCACGATTGACGTTTGTTACCGAGCGCACCAGCAGCACATCGGCCTGCTCGACCGTGGCGCGGTCGATGGAACGCCCGGGTACGCGGCGAATCTCGCCAAACCCTTCAAAAAAGGCATCGAGCAGCGGGATATTTTCGTCGGCAATAATCAGCATGGCAGGCTCCTTTCGCGGACCAGCAGTGTACAGGGATGCGTAGTTCGAGTGTGGGAGCTGGCCAGCTCCCACATGGGCCAGTTCCCACAGGGGTTTATCCTCTACCGGGAAAGCGCATTACAAATCAGCAACACAGGTTTTTTCCTGACCACAGCGTCAACGCGTAGACTTCGCCGTCCTTTGCAACTCTTTTACTGGACAACCGCACTTGAACACCGCCACCCTCTCCCGCCCCGCCCGCGTCAGTCGCGAGGTGCGCAGCCTGCTGACCCTGGCCCTGCCGATCATGATCGGCCAACTCGCCACCACGGCCATGGGCTTTGTCGATGCGGTGATGGCCGGGCGCGTGAGCCCGCGAGACCTGGCGGCGGTGGCCTTGGGCAACTCGATCTGGATTCCGGTATACCTGCTGATGACCGGCACGCTGCTGGCCACCACGCCCAAAGTCGCCCAGCGCTTCGGCGCCGGTCACCACACCGAGATTGGCCCGCTGGTGCGCCAATCCCTGTGGCTGGCAGTGGTGGTGGGCATCACTGCCCTGCTGATGCTGATCAGCGCCGAGCCGATCCTGCACGCGATGAATGTCGACCCCGAGCTGATCAAACCCTGCATGACCTACCTGCACGGCATCGCGTCCGGCATGCCCGCCATCGCCCTGTATTACGTGTTGCGTTGCTTCAGTGATGGCCTGGGCCGTACGCGCCCCAGCATGGTCATGGGCCTGTGCGGGCTGGCGTTGAATATTCCACTGAACTACGTGTTCATTTATGGCCACTTCGGTGTGCCGGCCATGGGCGGCGTGGGCTGTGGCTGGGCTACAGCCATTGTGATGTGGGTGATGATGCTCGGCCTCGCCGCCTGGACCCGCTGGGCACCGGCGTACCAGAGCAGCGAGTTGTTCAAGCGTTTCGACTGGCCGCAATGGGCCGTGATCAAGCGCGTGCTGGGCATCGGCCTGCCGATCGGGATCGCGGTGTTTGCCGAATCGAGCATCTTTGCGGTGATCGCCCTGCTGATCGGCAGCCTGGGCGCCAACGTGGTCGCCGGGCACCAGATCGCGCTGAACTTCAGCTCGCTGGTGTTTATGATCCCCTATTCGCTGAGCATGGCGGTCACGGTGCGGGTCGGCCAGGCATTGGGCCGTGGCGAGCCGCGTGAAGCACGCTTTGCCGCCGGGGTCGGCATGGGCACGGCACTGACCTACGCGTGCCTGTCCTGCAGCCTGATGCTGCTGTTTCGCGAACAGATTGCCACGATTTACACGCCTGACCCGCGGGTGATCCACGTGGCATCGATGCTGATCGTGTTTGCGGCGCTGTTCCAGTTCTCCGACGCGATCCAGGTCACCGCGGCCGGCGCGCTGCGTGGCTACCAGGACACACGGGTGACCATGGTGCTGACCTTGTTTGCTTACTGGGGCGTGGGGTTGCCGGTGGGTTATGCCCTGGGGCTGACCGATTGGTTGGGCGCAGCGAGTGGGCCGAGTGGGCTGTGGCAAGGGCTGATCGTGGGCTTGAGCTGCGCCGCGGCGATGCTGGTGATCCGCCTGGCACGCAGCGCGCGCCGGCGGATTCGCCTGGTTTAAGCGGACTTCTTGCGAATCCAGTACAGGTATTTGCCGGCGTGTTCCTGCTGATCCACCAGTTCGTGGTCCAGGAACACACAGAACTTGGGAATATCGCGGCGGGTCGACGGGTCGGTGGCGATCACCTTGAGCAAGCCGCCCGGCGGCAGGTCGCGGATGTGCTGGTGCAACATCATCACTGGCTCCGGGCAGTTGAGGCCGGTGGCGTCGAGGGTGCCGTCGACAGGCAATTCAATACTCATAATCACTCCTGAAACTGGCCCGCTCCAGTGTGGGAGCGGGCTGCCCGCGATGACCGGGGCACATTCAACATAGATTTCAACCGTTATACCGCTATCGCAGACAAGCCAGCTCCCACATTGGGTTTCAGCGACCTTTAGGTTTTTTTGCATCAACCAGCCGACGCAGGTGGCAAGTCACTTCCTCTCGGTCGTGATACAGCTGCTTGCAGCCGATTTCCACCCGAATACCACGAGCCTTGAAGCCGTCTTCGATGCGCTCAAGCAAACGCTTTACCTCAGCATAACGCTGCTTCATCGGCAGTTTGAGGTTCACCACCGCTTCGCGGCAATGCCCTTCGCCAATCCAGGTTTCCAGCAGCGCGGCGTTACGTGCCGGTTTCTCGACGATATCGCAGACCATCCAGTCCACCGGCTGCTTGGGCACGAAGGTAAAACCGTCGGCCATCAAATGCTGCACCAGGCCGGTGTCCATCAGGCTTTCGGCCATGGGGCCGTTGTCGATGGCGGTCACCAGCATGCCACGGTTGACCAGTTGCCAGGTCCAGCCGCCCGGCGCGGCGCCGAGGTCGACGCCGGTCATGTCGCCATGCAGGCGCTCGTCCCACTGGTCGCGGGGGATGAAGTGGTGCCAGGCCTCTTCAAGCTTCAAGGTCGAACGGCTTGGCGCGTCACGCGGGAACTTGAGGCGTGGGATGCCCATCGGCCACATCGCCGAGTTGTTCGACTCGGCCAGGCCCATGAACACTTCGCGACCGCTTTTGAAGGTCAACAGCAGGCGCGGCTTGCTCGGGTCGTCCACCAGCTTGCCGGCGTTGAGCAAGGCTTTGCGCAGGTGCACTTCAAATTTCTTGCAGAAGTTCGACAGCTCTTTGCCGTCGTTGGTGTCGACCATCTCCAGCCACAGGCTGCCGCACACCGGGAATTCGCGCAGGTGGGCGAGGATCACGCTGATGCGGTCGGTTTCCGGCAGGTCGATGAATACCCCGCGCGCCCACTGCCTTGGGAAGATCAGCTCGGCAAAGCGCTGGCCGTGCATGAGGCGCTGGGCGCCGTCTTCTTCGGTGCAGACAAATTCGGCGCAGGCGCTGCCGGTCTTGGCCTTGGCGTAGCCGGAAACGTTCAGGCGCGCGGCGTGTTCCGCGATCTCGGAACAGACTTCGCCTTCAAAACCCGGGCGGCAGTGCATAAAAAGGGTGTTCATCAACTCTCCTGGTGACTCAACCGGCCTTGCGCTATCGCAATACCTGTCATGAAAACGCGCGCATGATAGCCGAGTTCGGAACCTTGGACTTAACGATAGAGTCCAGTTATTAGCCTGCTAATGAAAACAGGGCTAAGTTGAAAGCTCTGTTCGTCCCGTCAGGTCCGTAGCCGTGCGGACCATAAGGAGTCATGTAATGTCATCGCTAGATAGCCTGAGAACCCTCAAAACCCTGCAAATCGACGACAAGACTTACCACTACTTCAGCTTGCCCGAAGCCGCCAAGAGCCTGGGTGACCTGGACAAGCTGCCGATGTCCCTCAAGGTGCTGCTGGAAAACCTGCTGCGCTGGGAAGACAACAAGACCGTCACCGGCGCCGACCTCAAGGCCATCGCCGCCTGGCTCAAAGAGCGCCAGTCCGACCGCGAGATCCAGTACCGCCCGGCTCGCGTATTGATGCAAGACTTCACCGGTGTGCCCGCCGTGGTCGACCTGGCCGCCATGCGCGCCGCCGTGGCCAAGGCCGGTGGCGACCCGCAGCGCATCAACCCGCTGTCCCCCGTGGACCTGGTGATTGACCACTCGGTGATGGTCGACAAGTTCGGCAGCACCAGCGCCTTTGAACAGAACGTCGACATCGAGATGCAGCGCAACGGCGAACGCTACGCCTTCCTGCGCTGGGGCCAAAGTGCGTTCGACAACTTCAGCGTAGTGCCACCGGGCACGGGCATCTGCCACCAGGTCAACCTTGAGTACCTGGGGCGCACGGTGTGGACCAAGGACGAAGACGGCCGCACTTACGCCTTCCCCGACACGTTGGTGGGCACCGACTCCCACACCACCATGATCAACGGCCTCGGCGTACTGGGCTGGGGCGTGGGCGGTATCGAAGCGGAAGCGGCGATGCTCGGCCAGCCGGTGTCGATGCTGATTCCGGAAGTGATCGGCTTCAAACTGACCGGCAAATTGAAAGAAGGTATTACTGCCACCGACCTGGTGCTGACCGTCACCCAGATGCTGCGTAAGAAAGGCGTGGTCGGTAAATTCGTCGAATTCTATGGCGACGGCTTGGCCGACCTGCCCCTGGCCGACCGCGCTACCATCGCCAACATGGCCCCGGAATACGGCGCCACCTGCGGTTTTTTCCCGGTGGACGAGGTGACGCTGGACTACCTGCGCCTGTCGGGCCGCCCGGCAGAAACCGTCAAGTTGGTGGAGGCCTACACCAAGGCCCAGGGCCTGTGGCGTAACGCCGGCCAGGAACCGGTGTTCACCGACACCCTGGCGCTGGACATGGGCAGTGTCGAAGCCAGCCTGGCCGGGCCGAAACGCCCGCAGGACCGTGTGTCACTGCCCAATGTTGGCCAGGCGTTCACGGACTTCCTCGACCTGCAGTTCAAACCCGCCAGCAAAGAAGAAGGCCGCCTGGAAAGTGAAGGCGGCGGCGGGGTTGCCGTGGGCAATGCGGATTTGGTCGGCGAGACCGATTACGAGTACGACGGCCACACCTATCGCCTCAAAAACGGCGCGGTGGTGATCGCCGCGATTACCTCCTGCACCAACACTTCCAACCCCAGCGTGATGATGGCCGCAGGCCTGGTGGCGAAAAAGGCCGTGGAAAAAGGCCTGACCAGCAAGCCGTGGGTGAAAACCTCCCTGGCGCCCGGCTCCAAAGTGGTGACCGATTACTACAAGGCGGCCGGCCTTACCCAATACCTCGACAAGCTGGGCTTTGATCTGGTCGGCTACGGTTGCACCACCTGCATCGGCAACTCCGGGCCATTGCCTGAGCCGATCGAAAAAGCCATCCAGAAGGCCGACCTGGCGGTGGCTTCGGTGCTGTCGGGCAACCGCAACTTCGAAGGCCGCGTGCACCCACTGGTGAAAACCAACTGGCTGGCTTCGCCGCCGCTGGTGGTCGCCTATGCCTTGGCGGGCACCGTGCGTATCGACATCAGCAGCGAGCCGCTGGGCGAAGGCAAGGACGGCAAGCCGGTGTACCTCAAAGACATCTGGCCGAGCAGCAAAGAGATTGCCGACGCGGTGGCGCAGGTCAGCACCGGTATGTTTCACAAGGAATATGCCGAAGTGTTTGCCGGTGACGAGCAATGGCAGGCGATTGAAGTGCCGCAGGCCGCGACCTATGTATGGCAGGAGGACTCCACCTACATCCAGCATCCGCCGTTCTTTGACGATATTTCCGGGCCACTGCCGGTGATCGAAGACGTCAAGGGCGCCAACGTGCTGGCCCTGCTGGGCGATTCGGTGACCACCGACCACATCTCCCCCGCCGGCAATATCAAGACCGACAGCCCCGCCGGGCGCTACCTGCGCGAGCAAGGCGTGGAGCCACGCGACTTCAACTCCTACGGCTCACGCCGGGGCAACCATGAAGTGATGATGCGCGGCACCTTTGCCAACATCCGTATCCGCAACGAAATGCTCGGCGGCGAAGAAGGCGGCAACACGCTGTACATCCCCACCGGCGAGAAAATGCCGATCTATGACGCCGCCATGAAGTACCAGGCCTCGGGCACGCCGCTGGTGGTGATTGCAGGCCAGGAATATGGCACCGGCTCAAGCCGCGACTGGGCGGCCAAGGGCACTAACCTGCTGGGGGTCAAGGCGGTGATTGCCGAGAGTTTCGAGCGGATTCACCGCTCCAACCTGGTGGGTATGGGTGTGTTGCCGCTGCAGTTCAAGCTGGATCAGAACCGCAAGGCGCTCAAGCTGACCGGCAAGGAGAAGATCGACATTCTTGGGCTTACCGATGCCGAGATCGAACCACGGATGAACCTGACACTGGTGATTACCCGCGAAGACGGCAGCAGCGAGAAGGTTGAGGTGCTGTGCCGGATTGATACGCTTAATGAGGTGGAATACTTCAAGGCCGGTGGCATCTTGCACTATGTGCTGCGCCAGTTGATCGCGTCCTAAGCAACACGGGAGATCAAATGTGGGAGCTGGCTTGCCTGCTCCCACAGTTTTGACCGTGTTCAGATCAGCCGAACAGCCACTTCCACAGCAGCACCAGCACAACCACAGCCAGCACCGGCCGCGCAATGCGGTAGGCCTTGGGATGCTTGCGTTTCCACTGCTTGACCACACCACTGAACTTGTCACTGAACGTCTTGCTCCAGGCATACGCCTGGTTGATCCCGCCCACACGCTCGTCATCCAGGTTCTGCGGCGCAGTCGCGCGACCCAGCTGCTTGCTGACCCAGCGGTTGATGCCGGTCATGAGGCGGTTGCTCAGCGGGCGTTCGATATCGCAGAACAGAATCACACGGGTCTTTTCAGTTTCGTTCTTCACCCAATGCACGTAGGTTTCATCGAACATCACGTCTTCACCGTCGCGCCACGCGTAGACCTGGCCGTCGACGAAGATGCGGCAGTCGTCGGAGTTCGGCGTGGACAGGCCCAAGTGATAACGCAAGGAGCCTGCAAACGGGTCACGGTGCGGGTTGAGGTGGCTGCCACCCGGCAGCAGCGCGAACATCGCGCCCTTGACGTTCGGGATGCTGCTCACCAAAGCCACGGTTTTCGGGCACAGCGCCTCGGCCGATGGCAGGGGTTTGTCGTACCACTTGAGGTAGAAACGCTTCCAGCCCTTCTTGAAGAACGAGCCGAAACCGGCGTCGTTGTTCTTTTCGGCGGCGCGGATATAACCCTCGTCGAACAGGTGCATGGCCTCTTCGCGGATCACTTCCCAGTTATCCTTGAGCACATCCAGTTCCGGGAACTTGCTGCGATCCAGGTATGGCTTGGACGGCACGGCCGAGAACAGGTACATCAAGGCGTTATACGGGGCGAACAGCGCCGAATGGTTGACGAACTGGCGCAACACCGGCAAACGCGCCTTGCCGCGCAAGTGCACATACAGAATGCTGCCGATAAACAACGCCAGCACCGACAGTTTGGCGGCCAAAGAAAAGGTCATGCAGCAACTCCTGAAAATAAGCGCCTGGCCAGCAACCTCCCGTCAACGGGAAACCAGACGTAGCAGCCGGCCATGATAAACACTTGGGCCATTATGCAGAAGGCCCAGGCCGACCGGCTGATATACATCAAACCTGTGGCGAGGGAGATCATCACGCCTGGGTTTCTTGATCGGTAAACAGATCGCTGAACAACATGCTCGACAGGTAACGCTCGCCGGAGTCCGGCAGGATCACCACGATGGTCTTGCCCTGCATTTCCGGCTTCTCGGCCAGACGCACGGCCACAGCCATGGCGGCGCCGCAGGAGATACCGCACAAAATCCCCTCTTCCTGCATCAGGCGCAGGGCCATGGCCTTGGATTCGTCGTCGGTCACCAGCTCCACGCGGTCAACCATCGACAGGTCGAGGTTCTTCGGCACAAACCCGGCGCCGATGCCCTGGATTTTATGCGGGCTCGGCTTGATCTCCTCACCGGCCAGCGCCTGGGTGATCACCGGCGATACCCTCGGCTCAACCGCCACCGACAGAATCGGCTTGCCCGCAATGTTCTTGATATAGCGCGAAACGCCAGTAATGGTGCCGCCAGTGCCCACGCCCGCCACCAGCACGTCCACGGCGCCATCGGTGTCGTTCCAGATTTCCGGGCCGGTGGTTTTCTCGTGAATAGCCGGGTTGGCAGGGTTTTCGAACTGGGCCGGCATAAAGTAGGTGGCCGGGTCGCTGGCGACAATCTCGCCAGCCTTGTCGATAGCGCCTTTCATGCCCTTGGCCGGCTCAGTCAGCACCAACTCGGCGCCCAGGGCCTTGAGCACTTTGCGTCGCTCGATGCTCATGGAGGCCGGCATGGTCAGCAGCAGCTTGTAGCCACGGGCGGCGGCGACAAATGCCAGGCCGATGCCGGTGTTGCCGGAGGTCGGTTCGACAATGGTCATGCCCGGCTTGAGTTTGCCGGTGCTTTCGGCGTCCCAGATCATGTTGGCGCCAATGCGGCACTTCACCGAGTAACCCGGGTTACGCCCCTCGATCTTGGCCAGGATGGTCACGCCACGCGGCGCAATGCGGTTGATCTGCACCAGGGGCGTGTTACCGATGGAGTGCGCGTTGTCGGCAAAGATACGGCTCATGACGGGTCCTTAAGGCAATTTCAAGAAGGCCCCAAGGGTATGCCTCAGGCCTTTGGGCGTCCAGTCAGAGGAACGTTGCGCCCGCGCGTGCGGTCCATCGCCTATACCGTTGGAGAGCATTGACATGAAACGTCGCTACAGTGGGCTGCTATGGATCGTCGCCGTACTGGTGGTAGTACTGATCGCCCTGGACCTGGCCCTGCCCTATCTGGTGCGCAATTACCTGAACGACAAGCTGGCCGACATGGGCGACTACCGTGGCCAGGTCACTGACGTGGACCTGGCCTTGTGGCGTGGCGCCTACCGCATTAATGGCCTGAAAATCGTCAAGGTCGACGGTAAAGTACCTGTGCCGTTCGTCAACGCGCCGCTGATTGAATTTGCGGTCAGCTGGCACTCGCTGTGGTACGACCATGCCGTCGTCGCCGAGGGCCATTTCGTAAAGCCTGAAATCAACTTCGTCGACGGCGGTGCCAACAAACAGGCGTCCCAAACCGGTAAGGGCACCGACTGGCAGCAACAGTTGAAAAAACTGCTGCCGATCACGCTGAATGAAGTGCGCATTGAAGATGGCAAAATCGCCTTTCATAACTTCAGCTCCAAGCCCCAGGTGAACATCAAGGCCACCGAGGTCAATGCCAGTCTGTACAACCTGACCAACGTGGTAGACCTCAAAGGCAAACGCGACGCGCGATTCGAAGGCAAGGCCCTGCTGCAGGGCCAGGCCCCTATGGAGGCCAACGCAACCTTTGATCCTTTAAATAATTTTGAAGACTTCGAATTCCGCTTCCGCGCCCGCGACTTGCAACTTAAACGCATGAACGACTTCGCCTCGGCCTATGGCAAATTCGACTTCAAGGCTGGCACCGGCGACGTGGTGATTGAAGCCCAAGCGGAAAAAGGCCAGCTCACTGGCTATATCAAGCCGCTGCTGCGCGATGTAGAAGTGTTCGACTGGAAACAGGACGTGGAGAACAAGGACAAAAACATCTTCCGCTCGATCTGGGAAGCCGTGGTAGGCACCAGCGAAACCGTGCTCAAGAACCAGAACAAAAACCAGTTTGCCACCCGCGTGGAACTCAGTGGCAGCGTGCATCAGCAAGATATCAGCGCGTTCTCCGCATTTTTGGCGATTTTGCGTAATGGCTTCATCCAGGCGTTCAATGCGCGCTACGAACAACCCAAGCCTTCCGCCAACTAACCCTGGGAGCTGGCTTGTGTGGGAGCTGGCTTGCCTGCGATAGCATCAACTCAGTCTGCCTGAATCACCGAGGTGCTCGCATCGCAGGCAAGCCAGCTCCCACACAAGCATAAGCATGACCCCGCCCGTTGGCCTGCGATGTGACCGGCCATTCAGAGACTGAATAACCCGTCTGCGTTCACAGTCGCCGGGGCTGCGCGGTATAGTCCGGGCATTGATGAATTCGAGGAATGACCGATGAAGTTCGAAGGCACCCAGGCCTATGTGGCTACCGATGACCTGAAACTGGCCGTCAACGCCGCCATCACCCTGGAGCGGCCGCTGCTGGTCAAGGGCGAACCGGGCACCGGCAAGACCATGCTCGCCGAGCAATTGGCCGAGTCCTTTGGTGCCAAGCTCATCACCTGGCACATCAAGTCGACCACCAAGGCGCATCAGGGCCTGTATGAGTACGACGCGGTCAGCCGCCTGCGCGACTCGCAACTGGGCAACGAGAAAGTCCACGATGTGCGCAATTACCTGAAAAAGGGCAAGCTCTGGGAAGCCTTCGAGTCCGAGGAGCGCGTGATCCTGCTAATCGATGAAATCGACAAGGCCGACATCGAGTTCCCCAACGACCTGCTGCAAGAACTCGACAAGATGGAGTTCTACGTCTACGAAATCGACGAGACCATCAAGGCCAAGAAACGCCCGATCATCATCATTACCTCCAACAACGAAAAAGAGCTGCCGGACGCGTTCCTGCGCCGCTGCTTCTTCCATTACATTGCGTTCCCCGACCGCAGCACCCTGCAAAAGATCGTCGACGTGCACTACCCCGATATCAAGAAGGATTTGGTCAGCGAAGCGCTGGACGTGTTCTTCGACGTGCGCAAAGTGCCGGGCCTGAAGAAAAAGCCGTCCACCTCCGAACTGGTCGACTGGCTCAAGCTGCTGATGGCCGACAACATCGGCGAAGCGGTGCTGCGCGAGCGCGACCCGACCAAGGCTATTCCGCCGCTGGCCGGTGCCCTGGTCAAGAACGAGCAAGACGTGCAGTTGCTGGAGCGTCTGGCGTTCATGAGCCGTCGCGGTAATCGCTGATGCTGCTCAACCTGTTCAACGAGATGCGCGCCGCCAAGGTGCCGGTGTCGGTGCGCGAGCTGCTCGACCTGATCAACGCGCTTAAACAGCGCGTGGTCTTCGCTGACATGGACGAGTTTTATTACTTGGCCCGGGCGATTCTGGTCAAGGACGAACGGCACTTCGACAAGTTCGACCGTGCGTTCGGCGCCTATTTCAATGGGCTGGAAAAGCTCGACGACCACCTGCAGGCGTTGATCCCTGAAGAATGGCTGCGCAAGGAATTCGAACGCTCGCTGACCGATGAGGAACGCGCGCAGATCCAGTCTCTTGGCGGCCTGGACAAGTTGATCGAAGAATTCAAGAAACGCCTGGAAGAACAGAAAGAACGCCACGCCGGCGGCAACAAGTGGATCGGCACTGGCGGCACCAGCCCGTTTGGCTCCGGCGGCTACAACCCGGAAGGTATCCGGGTTGGTGATGCCGGCAAACGCCAGGGCAAAGCCGTAAAGGTCTGGGACCAGCGCGAATACAAGAACCTCGACGATCAGGTCGAGCTGGGCACGCGCAATATCAAGATCGCCCTGCGCCGCCTGCGCAAGTTTGCGCGTCAGGGTGCGGCTGAAGAGCTGGATATCGACGGCACCATCGACCACACGGCGCGGGATGCCGGCTTGCTGAATATCCAGATGCGCCCGGAGCGGCGCAACACCATCAAGCTGTTGCTGCTGTTCGATATCGGCGGCTCGATGGACGCTCACGTGAAGATCTGCGAAGAGCTGTTTTCGGCGTGCAAAACCGAGTTCAAGCACCTGGAGTACTTCTACTTCCACAACTTCGTGTACGAGTCGGTGTGGAAGAACAACCAGCGCCGCACTTCAGAGCGCACCTCTACCCAGGACCTGCTGCACAAGTACGGCGCCGACTACAAAGTGATTTTTATCGGCGATGCGTCGATGGCGCCGTATGAAATCACCCAGGCCGGCGGCAGTGTCGAGCACTGGAACGAGGAGCCTGGGTATGTGTGGATGCAGCGCTTCATGGCCAAGTACAAGAAGCTGATCTGGATTAACCCGTACCCGAAAGACACTTGGGGCTATACGGCGTCGACGGGGATTGTGCGCGAGTTGGTGGAGGATCAGATGTATCCGCTGACGTTGCGTGGGCTGGAAGAAGGCATGCGTTTTCTGTCTAAGTAGGTGGTGTATTCACTGACGCTATCGCAGGCAAGCCAGCTCCCACAGGGGAGTGCATTCCAAAGTTGAAATGCATTCCCCTGTGGGAGCTGGCTTGCCTGCGATGCTTTTAGCGATTCAAAAACCGCTGCAAAAACTCGATGTGCTGCCGATGCGCAGTCTCCTGCACCACTGGCGCCAGCCTCACCTTCTCCCCCGGCAAACACTGCGCCAGCCGCGCCAATGCCAACGGCGTCAGTGCGCCCAAACGCGGATAGCCGCCAATGGTCTGCCGATCATTGAGCAACACAATCGGCTGCCCATCCGGCGGCACCTGGATCGCGCCCAACGGGATGCCTTCAGAGATCAACGACGGCCCCTGGTACTGCAACGGCGTGCCCAGCAGGCGCATGCCCATGCGGTCGGCGCGGCTGTCCAGCGACCAGTCGGTATTGAATGCATCGAACAGGCTCTGCCCACTGAACTGGCCGATCTGCGCGCCGACAATCACGTCCAGCGGCGCTTTTGCCGGCAGATCAGGCGTGCTCAGCACGTTCATCGCGCCGCCCGTACCGGAATAAACCAACCGCCCGCCTTCGGCCAAGGCCTTGCCGAAACCGTCCAGCCCACCTAATGCCTCACGTACCACCGTGGAACAACTGCCCAGCACAGCCGGCGCATCAAACCCGCCGGGCGCCGCCAGGTAAGCCCGCGCACCACTGAATGGCTGGGTAAAGCGCAGACGCTGACCCTTTTGCAGGATAAAACTGCGCCCGGGACTGATGGCGCGTTCGTCGATATAGGCGCCCAAATCCGCCCCGGCCAATGCCAGCAAACAATAGTCTTCGGCCTGCACGGTAAACCCGCCCAGGGTGATTTCCACCACCGGCGCATCCAGCGTATTACCCAGCAGCCAATTGGCCCAAGACATCGACACCCAGTCCAGCGCACCGCCCTGGGTCACGCCCAGGTGGCGCACGCCAAAGCGTCCGGCGTCCTGTAACAGGCACAGCGGCGTGCTGGCCTCGATCAACAAGCGGCTCATGCCTGCGCCTCCAACGGCGTGTCATCGCCACCCAAATGGATGAATTCGGCGTGGCCGACCGCTTCGAAACGCACGGTATCGCCCGGCTGCATCAGGCTGTAGCCGTCACGCTCGCGGTCGAACAGTTTGGCCGGGGTGCGACCGATCAGGTTCCAGCCGCCCGGCGACACCACCGGGTAGGCGGCGGTTTGCCGCTCGGCAATGCCGACACTGCCGGCCGCCACGCGTTTACGCGGCGTGTTGAGCCGTGGTGTGGCGAGGATTTCGTCGACCAAGCCCATAAAGGCAAAACCGGGCGCGAAGCCGAGGGCAAAGACTTGGTATTCGTGGGCACTGTGGCGATGGATCACCTGCTCGATCGACAACCCGCTGCGCTGGCTGAGCAACGTCAGTTCCGGGCCGACACTCAGGTCGTACCACACCGGCAACACGTGGCACTGGCCGCTGCCCTGCGCCTGGGGTTGCAAGTCGGTCAGCGCCTGATCGATCAGTTCCCGCGCTTGAGCGGGGCTCAGCGCAGTCAGGTCGTAATGCACCATCAAGGTCGTGTAGGACGGCACCAGATCCACCAGCGCGTCACCAAAACCTTCACGCAGACGTTGGGTGGCGGCGAGCATCCACGGCATGTTGGCTTCCGCAATCACCTCAAACAGACGCACCATCAGGCAGTCGATGGCCACCACTTCAATGCGTGGCTTCATGCTGGTTTCAACGCCTCGCGGATGCGCTGCACAGCGGCGATCGAGCTGGCGTTGTCGCCGTGTACGCACAGGGTGTTGGCCTGCAACACCAGGGCGCTGCCGTCGCTGGCCGTCAGGGCTTGCCCACGGGAAATGGTCAGGGCTTGCTGCACGATGGTGTCGGCGTCGTGATGGACCGCGCCCGGCAACTGACGCGAAACCAGATGGCCCTTAGGGTCATAGGCGCGATCAGCGAAGGCTTCGAACCACAGTGTCAGGCCGAATTCATCGCCCATCGCCTGGGCCTCGCTGTTGTCGCTTTTGGCCAGCAACATCAAGGGCAAATCGCCATACGCGGCCACAGCCTGCATCACCGCTCGCAGTTGCGCCGGTTTGGCCATCATGTCGTTGTACAGCGCACCATGGGGTTTGACGTAGCTGACGCGGGTACCCTGCGCACGGCAGATGCCCTCAAGGGCGCCGATCTGGTAGTGCATGAGGTCCTGGATTTCCTGCGGCGTATAGGCCATGGAACGGCGGCCGAACCCTTGCAGGTCCTGGTAGGCCGGGTGCGCACCTATTTGCACGCCATGCTTGAGTGCCAGGCTGACGGTCTGGCGCATGATGCTCGGGTCGCCGGCATGAAAACCACAGGCCACGTTGGCGCAATCGATGAACGGCATGACCTCGGCGTCCAGACCCAGGGTCCAGTTACCAAAGCTTTCGCCGATGTCGCAATTCAAAAGCAGACGGCTCACGGTGGTTGCTCCTGTAGGCTTTGTATTTTTTGTAGTGTGGGATTTTTTACGCAGAACTCGCAACTTGTCCTGACACCCTAACGGCGCTTATCGTGGAATGCCTCGATTTTTGGCGTTTGCCGGGTGCGGCGTCCAACTAATAAAAACCGATCCAAGCATAAGAAAAGTTGATCCCATGAATTTGAAGTTCCTCGAAACTTTCGTCTGGGTGGCCAAGCTCAAGAGCTTTCGCCTGACCGCCGAAAAGCTGTTCACCACCCAGGCCTCGATTTCCAGCCGCATCGCCGTGCTCGAAAGCGAACTGGGTGTGAAGCTGTTTCTGCGCGATTCACGCGGCGTCAGCCTGACCCCGGAAGGCTTGAAGGTGCTCGATTATGCCGAGCAGATGATGGTCACAATGCAGGGTTTGAAGCAGTCCCTGGAGACCACCAGCAGCAAGGTTGGGCGCATCCGCATCGGTGCCATGGACACGGTAATCCACACTTGGCTGAGCCCATTGGTGGCACAATTGATGGATCACTTCCCGCGGGTAGAAATCGAACTGGTCGCCGATACGGCGCTTAACCTCAGTGATCAGCTGCAAAAAGGCTTCCTCGACCTGATCCTGCAAACCGACCTGCTGCGCCTGGAAACCGTGCGCAGCCTGGAGCTGGCCAGCCACCCCATGGCCTGGATAGTCGCCAGCCACTCCATCTACAACCGTGACTACGCCTCCCTCGCCGAACTGGCCCAGGAGCGCATCATCACCTACTCGAAAAATTCCCACCCGCACCAGGATGTGCTGAGCCTGATGCAGGCCAACGGGGTGGCCTCGCCACGCATGAACTGCGTGAACTCGGTGTCGGCGATTACCCGCTTGCTGCGCGATGGCTTCGGGATTGGCGCGTTACCGCCGGTGCTGGTGATGGAAGAACTGGCTCGCGGAGAGCTGGTGATGCTGCCCATGGCGCAACGCCTGCCGAATTTGCAGGTGGTGGTGTCGTGGCGTGTGGGGGTGGAGTTGGTGGAGGAGATTGTGGGGTTGTGTCAGAAGGTGGTGGCGCGGTATGCCGAGGAAGTGGGTGAAGAAAGGATGGTACTAAGCCAATGATCGTTCCCACGCTCCGCGTGGGAATGCAGCCCGGGACGCTCTGCGTCCCAAAGCCTGACGCAGAGCGTCACAAGAGGCATTCCCACGCAGAGCGTCACTAGTGTCCGGTAAACATGTTTCATAGCTGAAGGCTGCCTTGGGCAGCCTTCAGCTTTTCTCGCTTCTGCCTTCGTCGATCCCTCAACTCTGGCGTCGCGGGCCGTTCGTGCAGGACATGAGATATGCGAACCGTCAGCTCAAACAACGAACCGGTAAATTCTGAGCGACGATGGTAAAGGTGCAATAACAAG